>JBKOUP010000227.1:0-9864 GCA_046723495.1 Acidobacteriota bacterium | reverse complement strand
GGCGTATCCTGTCAACGTAACCACAACAATTCGAGACGTCGGGGAACGGCGCAGACGCGTCCCTCCAACCGAGTGACGGGCCTGAGGATCGGCACATGACGCTTTGGCGCAAGATCGCGCGCTTTCTCGCGCTGTCGCTCGCCGTCGCTCTGCTCGCGACGGGATGCGGCAGCGATGATCCGCTGGCGCAATTACGCCGCAACCGCCGCCGTCCCGTCGAGGGGCGTCTGACCGGCTTCGCGTACGCCGCGCTCGTCGTCACGCGCGGCGCCGAGCGCTCGACCAGCGCAAACGAAACGCTGGCCGTCGGCCGGCTGCAGGCGCGCGTCGAGAAAGAGCGCGCGCCGGAGGACCTGCATCGCCTTGCGCTGGCACGCCTCGCCGTCGGCGAATACGAGCAGGCTCGCCTGCTGCTCGAAGAGGCGTGCCACCTCCGGCCGAATGACGCAGCGTTCCTCAGCGATCTCGCCGCCGCGGAGATGGCCCTCGGCCAGATCTTCGACGCCGCCGAGCACAGCGTCCAGGCGCTCGAACACGATCCGAAAAACGTCTCATCGGCGTTCAACTGGGCGCTCGCGCTCGACAAGCTGTACAACCGTCCCGTCGCGATCGAGGCGTGGCAGAAGTTTCTCGAGCTCGATCCGTCGAGCGGCTGGAGCGACGAAGCCCGGCAGCATCTGGCGCACCTGCGCGAGCCGCAGCCGGATTGGGAGCGGGAGCGCCGGCTCATCCACGCCGGCACCGACGCCGCGACGCTCGGCCGCATCCACGCGCAATTTCCGCAACGCGTGCGGGGGCTGGTGCAGACCGAACTGCTCCCGGCATGGGTGGAGAGCGGGCATGCCGAAGACCTGGCCATCCTCGAGACGCTCGCCGAGGCACGTGCAGCCGGGGGCGACCCGTTCCTCCGCGATGTGGTCGAGCACACCGCCGCACATCGAGCGGTGCTGAGCGCCGCCTTCAGCATATATGCGACCGCGATCGAGGCGGAGAAGAACATCTTTTCCGGCCTTGCGGCAGCGCGTTACAAAGAAGCCGCCGGGCGTTTCCGCGACGCGGACTCGCCGCTGGCATTCGCGGCGGAGATTTCGGCCGCGGCGAATGACTCGTACGAGTCTCGCTACGAAGCGGCTCTGCAGCGGCTGACGCGCGTCGACGACCAGCTCGCCGCGATCGGCAACCGCTATCCGGGACTCGCCGCGCATTCAGCGTGGATTCGCGGGCTGATCCTGACCCAGTCGGGCGAGTCGCAAGCCGCTCTCGCCTCGTATCGCCATGCGCGCGAGGAGGCCAGGCGAGCCGGAGAAACCGAGAACGTCGTTGCGATCAATCAACTCATTGCATCCGTTCAGTACACCGGCGGGCGTGAAGAAGCTGACCGCGCCCGTCTTGAGGTGCTGCAGCAATGCGATGCGACCAATCCGGTGCCGCAGCGGATGTACACCGCGGTCGCCGAAACGGCGCTGGACGAGTGGTTCGCGCATCGTCCGCGGCTCGCTCTGGCATTCAACGATTGGCAGACGCGCCTGGCTCGAACGGCGAAGAAGCCGCTCCTGCTGGCCGAATGCGCGGAGCAGCGCGCCACGAATTTGCTGGAGATCGGGCGTGTCGAAGAAGCGGCGGCGGCCATCCGCGAAGCACGCGCCCAAGCAGCGGAAGCGAAGGACACGGGGCTTCGCTGGCGAACGATCGCCGACATCGAGTTCGCGGCGGGCCGCATCGAACAGCTTCACGGCCGCTTCGATGCCGCAACGCAGGCTTTCTCCGCAGCCATCGGGATTTGGGACGAACGCCACTGGCACCTGCACGCCGCCGGCGCGTATCTGGCCCGCGGCGAGGCGGCACTTTCGGCCGGCGACCGCACCGCTGCGGAGCGCGATTTTCGCGCCGGGGTGGCCGAGGTCGAAGGGCAGCGCGAGCGCAACGAGCCGGACATGCGCGTCGGCTATTTCGAGCACGCCGATCGCCTGTTCGAACATCTCATTCAGCTGCTCGTCGAGAGCGGGAAAACGAATGAAGCCCTTTCCGTGTCCGAGCGAAAGCGCGCGCGATTTCTGCTTGACCAGATCGCCCAAAAGGCCGACGAGAAGCCGCTCGACGCGGACGGCATCGCCGACGCCAGCCGCGGACAACTGGCGATTCTAGAGCTGGCCCTCCTCGACGGCCAAACGTCAATTTGGCTCGCCCACGACGGGCGCATCGATCATGCGAGCAGTAACGACGGGCGCGCGGAGATCGAAACGATCGTTGCGCGGCAGCTCGCTGCGATCGCTGCGAACGACACCGCCACGATCCAAACGCTCGGCCGCCGGCTGTATGACGATCTCATCGCGCCAATCGCGCCGGCTCTGCATCCAAATGGCGATCTGCTGATCGTGCCGGACGGCGCGCTGCAAACGTTCCCGTTCGCGACGCTGGTCATGCCCGACGGCCGCTATCTCGTCGACGCGTACACGCTGGCGACGACGCCGAGCGCCACGGTCTTCCTGCACGCCGCGCCGGCGGCGCCCGCCAGCCGTGCCATCGTCGCGGTCGCGCAGCCTGCGCCGCCTGGCTTCGAACCGCTTCCCGCCGCAGCGCATGACGCGCAGCAAATCGCTCGTCTCTACGGCAGTCAACGCGCGCTTGTGGGCAGCGAGATCACGCCGGCCGAGTTCCTCGCCGAGGCTGCGACGTCGTCGTGCGTGCATTTCGATGGCCACGCTACCGTCGACCTGCGTCACCCATCGAATTCAGCGCTGCAGTTCGAAACTGGAGGTCAACAGCCGGCAGTGCTCACCGCCGGGACGATCGCCGCGGCGCGATTGCCGGCACGTCCGCTGATCGTACTGGCGACATGCGGCAGCGGCCGCGGAAACATTTTGCGCAACGAGGGGATCAGCAGTCTCGCTTCCGCGTTCCTGCAGGCGCGGGCGCGAGGCGTGGTGGCGACACTCTGGGACGTGAAGGACGCGATGGCGGGCCGTCTCTTCACCGCCCTGCACAAGGAGCTGCAACGCGGGCGGCGTCCGGCCGACGCCCTCCGCGAAGCGCAAAGGTCACTCATTCACAGTACCGATCCGGCGGCGCGGCGGCCCGACACGTGGGGCGGCGCCGTCGTCATCGGCACACTTTGATCGAAGGAGAAACTCATGGAAGCCGAACTCATCATCTCCGGGCTGTGTTCGTTCATCAACATCCGCGACGAGGACAAAAAAGTCATCGGGCCTTCCGTCATCCTCGTGCAGACGGACAATTGTGGAGCGCCGGACTGCAGCACAATGCACGATGATTCTCACAATGGCGCCGGCGGTCGCATGGTGGGCCGCGGCGAAATGGCATCGAACGATGCCATCGACCACGAGGCGTCAAAGGCCGGCACCGCGAACGGCCATCGAAGCCACAATCACATTCCGTTTATCGCCTACAACGCGGATGAGGTGGACGTGAACAACGGCTGCGGCTTTTCGCCGGTGCCCGGGGCGCCGAATTTCCGTTTTATGCCCCTCGACGGTGTGGAAATGACGATCGAAGGCGAGGCCACAAAGATCGAGATCGACGAAAGCTACGACCGCTGCGTCGCGCAGAAGGAGAGCTACTGGCCCGACGAGTCGAATGAATACAACCCCGCCTACGTCCCGAAGCGCGGCAGTAGGCCCCTCAAGAGCGCAGTGAAAGCATGGCTTCCACTGCATGGCGGCAAGCTCGCCGCGGGCAATATGTCGCGCTGCGCCTGGGCCTTTCTCGCCGGAAGCAACGTGACGCAATGTGGCCTTTACGCCGAAGAGGTCGTATATAAGGATTTTCCGCATCATGCGCAACGCGTCGACATCAAACTGAACGATCTCAAAGACGAGAGCCTCGTCCGTACGCTCAGCTTCGTGCCGAAGAAGACGAACGGCGATAAGGTGTCGCTCTTCCTAGGCAATCACGTCGAGGCGGACATGGCCAGTGCCGTGAGACGCGAGCAGTTCGACGTTTTCGATTCCACCGTTGCCGGCACGCATTGGGTGTTCCTCAATCAGATTGCCGCCTCACCGGGACCGGGACCGCTGCCGAAACCGCTCCCCATCCCGTTTCCCGGAACCGTTCCCGGCGTCGGCGGCGGCAGCGGCACCGGCGGCCCGTGCGGACCCGGTGGCGGTTAATCATCCACAAGGAGCCTGCCATGGCAGCGCGACAGAAAATCCTCGATGTGAACGTGCCTCAGCAGGCCCAGGACAACTGGTGCTGGGCAGCCGTGTCGGTCGGGATCCGCAGAGCCTACGAACGGGCGGCGACGCTGCAATGCGACGTCGCACGGCGCGTTCTCGGGCGTCTCTGTTGTCCCACCGGCACGAAAGCCGGCTGCAACGTCCAGCGCACGCTGGCACCGGCGCTTCTTCCGTACTTCGAGGGGCCGGTGCTCGCGGACGACGCCAGCCGGACGTTCGAATTCGTGAAACAGCAGATCGACCGCGGGCGCCCCATCGCCGTGCGCATTGCGTGGAGCGAAGCCGGCAGCGGCCATTTTGTCGTGATCTCCGGCTATCTCGACGACGGCGACGTGCAGGACGTCTTCGTCTGCGATCCGTTTGTCGGCGGCCGCGGGATTCCGTGGTCGTTCGAGCAATTCCGCGGCAATTACCACGGCCTGGGACGATGGGATCTGACGTTCAGAACCGCTCCCCTGAATGGAGCACCGGTTCCGGAGGTCGACAATGGCCATTTATCTCAATAAAGGACCTTCCGCGGGCGAGGAGCTCGTTCGCCATCATCTGAACAAGCGAAAAGAGAGCCTCAGGCATCTTCGCTGGTCCGGCGGCGAGATGCCGATCGGTCAGGCCCACTACGTCTACACCGCGACGAGAGACGATTTGCTTCACGGACGATTTTTGCAGGCTGCGCGGCCGACGGCATGGCTGTACGTCGTCGGCTCGCACCGCAATCCGCAGGCGCTCGTCGAGGTGTCGTGCGCGAACCGCCACGGACCGGCGCCGCTGGAATATGCAACGCTTCATCCCGGCAACCTCGCCGCGGATCTGCTGCAGGCCCTCGCCGCCGCCGAGGCCCTCAAGGAAGTCCGGGGCGAACATTACGAGCTGCGCATTCTCCGCGCACCGAGCTTGTCTCTTCTGGCAGTGTGGCTTCACGGTGGCGAGGCGATGCTGCTTCCGGTCCGCGCGTCGAAGGGGGTCATGGACCGGTTCGCCGGCCGCCCGTACATGCGACCATTCGAAATTGAGCAGATGCTGCTACCGCTCGCACACCAACGACTGGTGGCCTCCGATCGCGGCTGATCTCATTTCAGGTCGTCCAGGTGTCCTCGCGCCTCGGCTGACCAGGGAGAATCGGGATCGAGTGTCAGATACTCGTGCCAATAGGTGATGGCTTGATCACGGCGTTCCAGGCGTTGTGCCGCCATCGCTCGATTCCACGCCGCTTCGGGAGTCTTCGATAGGTTCCACGCCCGCTCCGCGGCATTCAACGCCTCGGCGTACTGGCCTGACGCGATGTACGCGGCAGCGAGATCGCTCAGTAATCGCGGATCGGCGGATCGCCCCTTTTCATATTGCAATGCACCGTTGAACGCTTTCACAGCGAAGCCCGGTTTGTGGAGAACGAGAAGGGCCACGCCTTTCGCATGCAGCGTCCGGGCGTTCGGGTGTTCCGCGGCCTGCGCTTCGACGTTCACCGCCGCTTCTTCAAAGGGCAAATATTCCGGCTTCATGGTCACGTCTTCGGGCTCGCCAGTGCGATACGCGGCAGCCTGAGGTGCATAGCGAAATCCAGCCAAACGCCCGGAGCCATAGCGTAGCGGCGGCGCCGCTTTGGCCAGCTTACTGATCGGATCGCGGGGCCAGACGCTGACCGCGACCACAACGAGCACCGCGGCCGCAGCGAGGCCGGCGGCGAAATTGCGCGTCCATTGGGAGGGACGCACGACATTCGATTCGTTTTCTGCCTTCACGTCGCTGCTGTCGAGCACGATGTCCAGACACTCGGCACAGGCGGCCAGATGTTCCATGACACGCTTCCGCGTCGCTTCATCCAAGGTTCCGTCGATAAAGGCGGCGAGCGTCTCATCGGACGGGAACGACGAATGCTCAGTGGTCATCGCCGTCATCATCCCCCCTACGGCCTGTGCCCTCGCCGAGTTCCCCGTCGTTCTGTTGAGAGGGACTCGGCGCCCCGTTTTCCGAACTTCGATCGAGATTGTGGTGCCGGAGGACGTCGAGGGCGTCGTTACGATCGACTCCGGCCCGAGCCATCTCGTCCGCGAGAACGCTGATCAGCGAGTCGATCCGCTTGTACAGCTTCTTCGGGTCGAGGCGCAGCACCGCGGCGATCTCGGGCATGGTTCTGCCTCGCCAGAAGCGCATCTGCAGGAGAAGCCGATCCTCGACGCCGAGTGTTTCCATCGCCTCGTCGAGCCTTCTCAGCAGATGCCGCGCCTTCTTCTCGCGCTCCTCCTGCAGGACGGCCCCATCCGTCTGATCAGGCGCGGGCGGCTCGGGCCCATCCTGATGCGGCACGAATACGGGACGGGGGTGGCGAACAGGAAGCCGCAAATAGAGTCGCTCGATCTCCGACTTTGCCACTCGCGGGTTCTCTCGCGTCGTGAGGCTCCGGATCGCTTCGTCGAGCGTCAAGCCGTCGCGCGCCAGCAACTGTTCCAGCA
Organism: Acidobacteriota bacterium; assembly: GCA_046723495.1. Classification (GTDB taxonomy): domain Bacteria; phylum Acidobacteriota; class Thermoanaerobaculia; order Gp7-AA8; family Gp7-AA8; genus DATDFB01. The sequence continues at coordinate 3,224 of JBKOUP010000227.1, read as the reverse complement.
GGATGGCCGTTTTGCCGAGCCGCTTCGCCTCGGCCGAGGGGCGCCATTTCCCGCGCACCCTGTACGTGTACTGGAAGTAGAGACGCTCGATGACCGTGGTCAGATAGGTCGACGGGCTGCTGCGCCCCTGAAACTTCCGCAGGATGGCGTAGTCGTTCTTGATGATCTCCAGGTACGTGTGCTGCCGGAAATCGTCGCAGTCGGAGTAACTGAGGTGATTGTGCCTGCAAACGGATGCGACGATCCGATTGATCTGAGGGCGAATCCCTTCGAAGTCCTCCGGCCCCATCGCAAGTCGATACATTCTGAGTGTAGCAGGGTTGCCCCCCATGCGAGTCTAGCGTATCATACCCCTTGGGGGTATACGACGTTGACCAAATTTCCGCGCAAAGCGCACGCCGTCGACCCGGCCCTCAAGCAGCGCGTCTCCGTCCAGCTCAAGCGCATCGAGGGGCAGGTGCGGGGGGTGGCGCGCATGGTTGGGGAGGAGCGGTACTGCGGGGAAGTGCTGATCCAGCTCTCGGCGATCCAGGAGTCGCTCCGCTCCGTTGCCCAACTGCTGCTGCGGAATCACCTGCAGCACTGCGCCACCGAGGCGATCCGCTCGTCCGACCGGGAGCGGCGCGAAAAGATGTATGACGAGTTGACGGAGCTGTTTTTCAAGCACATCAGGTGACGTATGGCGATTGATCCGATTTGCGGGATGACTGTGGATGAGGCGACTGCGCTGTCGACTACGGTCGATGGGGAGACGTTTTACTTTTGCAACCCTTCGTGCAAGGCGCGGTTCGAAGCGGAGCGCGGCGGCGGGACGCCGCCGGACCGGCCGGCCGGAGGCCGGCGCGACGAAACGTACACCTGCCCGATGCATCCGGAGGTCGTGCGCGATGGGCCGGGCACATGTCCGATCTGCGGGATGGCGCTCGAGCCGCGCGTGGCCACGCTCGACGAAGGGCCGAACGAAGAGCTCGTCGACATGCAGCGGCGGTTCGTCGTCAGCGCCGTGCTCACCGTGCCGGTGCTCGTGCTCGGCATGATGGAGAAGACACCATGGCTGCAGTTCGCACTGGCCACGCCGGTCGTGCTCTGGGGCGGGTGGCCGTTCTTCGTGCGGGGGTGGGCCTCGCTCGTCACGCGGCGGCTGAACATGTTCACCCTCATCGCCATGGGCACCGGCGTCGCGTACGCGTACAGCGTCGCGGCGTTCTTCCTGCGCCGGCCCGACCTCTACTTCGAGCCCGCGGCGGTCATCACCACGCTCGTCCTCCTCGGCCAGGTCCTCGAGCTTCGCGCGCGCGCGCGCACCGGCGACGCCATCCGCGCCCTCCTCGGCCTCGCGCCAAAAACCGCGCGCGTCGTCTTCGACGATGGCAGCGAGGCGGACGTCGAAGTCGCGCAGATTCACGAAGGGATGAAGCTGCGCGTCCGTCCCGGCGAGCGCGTGCCGGTCGACGGCGTCGTCGTCGACGGCCACGCCTCGCTCGACGAGTCGATGATCACCGGCGAGCCGATGCCGGTCGAGAAAACGAACGGTGCGCGCGTCACCGGCGGCACCGTCTGCACCACCGGCTCCATCGTCATGCGCGCCGAGCGCGTCGGCGCCGACACCCTCCTCGCGCAGATCGTGCGCATGGTCGCGGAGGCGCAGCGCAGCCGCGCACCGATCCAGCGCCTTGCCGACGTCGTCTCCGCCTGGTTCGTGCCGATCGTCATCGCCGTGGCCGTGCTGACGTTCGCCATCTGGTTCCGCTTCGGCGTCACGCACGCGCTCGTGAACGCGGTGGCCGTGTTGATCATCGCCTGCCCTTGCGCCCTCGGCCTGGCCACGCCGATGTCGGTCATGGTCGCGACCGGCAAGGGCGCGACCGCCGGCATCCTCATCAAGAACGCCGAGGCCCTCGAGCTCCTCGCCAAAGTCGACACCGTCGTCGTCGACAAGACCGGCACCTTGACCGAGGGGAAGCCAAAGGTCGTCGCCGTCGAGATCCAGCCCGGCTTCGACGAGCGCCGCGTCCTCGGCATGGCCGCGGGCGTGGAGCGCGCCAGCGAGCATCCGCTGGCGGCGGCGATCGTCGCCGCGGCCGAGGAGCGGAAGGCGGCCATCGGGCGCGCCGAGGATGTGAAGACCATTCCGGGGAAGGGCGTGACCGGGAGCGTCGGCGGATACGAGATCGCCGTCGGCAACCGCTCGCTGATCGCCGGCGCGGGCGAGGGGGTGTTCGTGTCGATCGACGGCAAGCTCGCCGCGCGTATCGTCGTCGACGATCCGATCAAGGCGACGACTGCGGACGCGCTGCGCGCGCTGCACGAGCGCGGCATCGTGGTGATGATGGTGACGGGCGACGCGCGCACGACGGCAGAAACGGTCGCGCGCAAGCTCGGCATCGACAAGGTCGAGGCCGAGGTCCTGCCGGCGGACAAGGAAGCAATCGTGCGCCGGCTGCAGGGCGAAGGGCGCAAGGTGGCCATGGCGGGCGACGGCGTCAACGACGCGCCGGCGCTGTCGCGCGCCGACGTCGGCGTGGCCATGGGCACCGGCACGGACGTGGCCATCGAGAGCGCCGACGTGACGCTGGTCAAGGGCGACCTCCGCGGCATCGTCCGCGCCCGCGCGCTGTCGGAGGCGATGATGCGGAACATCCGCCAGAATCTTTTCTTCGCCTTCGTCTACAACATCCTCGGAGTGCCGATCGCGGCGGGGCTGCTCTATCCGTTCTTCGGACTGCTCCTCAGCCCGATGATCGCCAGCGCGGCCATGACGTTCAGCTCGGTGACGGTAATCGCCAACGCGCTTCGCCTCCGCCGGGTGCAGCTCGCTCGATGAAGGTGACGGCGCGGGCGCGGTCGACGGTGATGACGGTCGACGAGCGCGTGCCGTAGCCGAGCTCCGGCGCGACGACGAAGACCTCCTGCTCGATCGCGCCGCCGCGGCGCGTGGTGAGGAAGTCGAGGAGTTTTTCGGGATCGTCGATCGCGCCCTGCATCGCCTCGCGCGCGAGCTGCACCTTCGGCCAGTCGTCGCCGGGACGGCCGTTGCTGACGGCGAAGATCGAGCCGGGGGCGATGACCGACGGCGGCGCGTCGCCGGCGTTCGTGACGTGCGCGATCGTCGTGCCGTCGCCGGCGATGAGGTGGAAGCCGGCGTAGGCGTCGCGGTCGATGCTGTCGGCGAAGTCGAGGGCGCCGATATCGGAGAGGACGAAGCGCGAGACGAGGAGGCCGCG
>JBKOUP010000336.1:0-11565 GCA_046723495.1 Acidobacteriota bacterium | reverse complement strand
CGATAATGTTCGCGTGGTGACGGCATATCGTCCCGATCCCAACGAATGGCAGCCTGGTTTTCGAGTTAGGAGAACGCGCTCATGACATGCCGAGTCTGCGCCGGCAAGCTTCAGCCGATTCGAACGGATCTGCCGTTCAAGATCTCCGAACGTACGATTGTCATTATCAAAGATCTGCCGCTCTTCCAGTGCGAGCGATGCGCTGAGTATTCAATGGATGACCCAACCTTTGAACGCGTGGAGGGAATGCTCGCGCGGACGGATAAAGCCGCCGAATTGGAGATCGTGCCGTTCGCGCTTCAGCGGCCCGGCACGCCAGATACACAAGTAACCACCGTTCATTTCACGCCGAAGTGAACGCGAAGCGCCGGCGTCACCGCGCCGGCGCTTCGCTGGCTTCACTGCTTCGGACCAATCACCGGTCCATCGCCGACGACGAAGTATCCCGGCGGCGTGCCCGTGGTTGAGCACTGCGAGGCCGCGGCGGCAGCCGCGGCGTTGACGGCGCTGACGTCTGCCGCGCTCGTGCTCTTCGGCACCACCACCGCCACGCAGCGACGGCTCGTGTTCGCGGACGGATCCGCCGCGCTCACCGCAATCAGGTAGATGCGGCCGTTGCCGGCGGCGTCGCGCTCGGCGCGCAGGCGCAGCGTGCCGGCGGCGATGTTCTTCGCGTCGGGCGACTGGTCGCCGTTCGCGGGCGTGACGTCGTCCTCGTTGCTGAAGACTCGGAGCGTCGTCACGGCCGTGCCGCTGTTGTCCGACGCGCCGATCGAGAGGCCGACGTCGACGAGATCGTGGTTCGGCGGCCAGAGCAGGGCCGTTGTCACCGACACGGCGAGCGACGGCGGCTGCGTGTCGCGCACCGTGATCGTCACCGTGGCCGTGTTCGAATCGACCGTGCCGTCGTTCGCCGCGTACGTGAACGAATCGGTGCCGGTGAAGCCCGGCGACGGCGTGTAGACGAAGCCGCCGTTCGCGGCGCCGGCGAGCGTCCCGTGCGACGGCGTCGTGTAGTGCACCGCCGTCAGCGGATCGGAGTCGGGGTCGGTGTCGTTGCCCAGCACGCCGGGCGCGCTGACCGTCAGCGTCGTGTCCTGATCCATCGAATCGGCGTCGGCGTTCGCGACCGGCGGATGATTCACGTGCACCACCGTCACGCTCACTGTCGCCGTGTCGGTGCCGCTGTGGCCGTCGTCGATCGTGTAGGCGAACGAGTCCGAGCCGAAGAAGGCGGCGTTCGGCGTGTAGCTGACGGACGTGCCGTTGTTCGCCACGGAGCCGTGCATTCCCTGCGTCACCGCCGTGATCGTCAGCGTGTCGCCGTTTCCGTCGGTGTCGTTGGCGAGGACGTCGATCGTGTTCGGGCCGCTGTCCTGCAGGACGCTGGCCGAGTCGTCGACCGCGTCGGGCGGCGTGTTGCTGCTGCAGGTCCCCTGCACCTCGAACGCGCCGACGTCGGCGCCGTCGCCTCCGGCCGCGTTGGCAACCGTCGCATCGTCGCACGGGCGCGGCAGACCGCGCTGGTCCGTCGTCTCGCCGCTGCTGTTGCCCTTGTCGATGGCGATGCTGCCGGCCAGGAGCGCGTGTGTCGGTGTCGTGCCGCCGTTGTTCTGCAGCGGTCCGAGGGCCACAGAGGCGTCGCTGACGTCGAGCTGGTCGGCCGTCGCCGCCGTCACCGTTGCCGTACCGAGCGGGCCGACGACGTTGTAGCCGTTGCTGGTGATCGTCCCGTCGACGTTCGGCGCGGACGTGCCGCTGTTGCCGGCCACGATGCTATTGCGCAGCGTGATCGTGCCGCCGGAGCCCTTCACGCCGCCGCCGGAGTTCGCCGTGATCGTGCTGTTCTTCACGTTCACGACGCTGCTGCCGTCGGCGAGGATGGCGCCGGCCGACGTCGAGGCCGTGTTGCCGCTGATCGTCGAGTTGACGATGTTCACCGTCGCCCCGTTCGTCGCGTAGATCGCTGCCCCGTTCGCGGCGCTCGATCCCGAGATCGTGCAGTTGACGAGATTCAGCGTGGCGTGGTTGACGAGGATCGCGCCGCCGCTGCCCGACACCGAGCCGTGCACGATGTTGAGGTTCTGCAGCGTCACGACCACGCCCGCGGCGCCGGCGGGATTGATGTGGAAGACGCGGTCGAACGCGGCGGCGTCGATGGTCATGCCGGTGTCGGGGCCGGTGATCGTCAGCGACTGGGTGATGTCCATGTCGCCAGTGAGGTTGGCGTCCTCGCCGGCGCCGGGCAGCTCGAAGGTGATGGTGTTGAAGTAGGTGAGGAACGTGATCGAGTCGGCGCCGCTGCCGGCGGCGCACTGCGGATACGGCGCGCTGTCGGCGTTGGCGTTGCCGATCGCTTTGCGCAGCGTGCAGTGGTTGACGTCGGGCCGTTCGGGCGGACCGAGGAGCGTGTCTTGCGGGCCTTCGACCTGGAGGTCGGCGGCGAAGAGGGCAGGGGCGACGAGGAACAGGGCAATGGCAAGACCCGAGAGAGAGCGGTTCGGGCGCATGGGAATTCCTCCTCCGAGGTCGGAGAAAGTACGCTCGACGGGGCGGTGCTGCTGTGATGTGGAGCACGATATGATCGCCGCCGGCCATGCGTTTCGAGATTCTTTCCCGCAGCGAGAGCGGGCTCAGTTACGTTCGCGAGCAGAGGAGCGGCATCGTCCGCACGCTGACCGAGGAGGAGCTGCGGGATTTCGAAGATCCGAAGCCGTGCGACGAATGCGGCGAGCAATTCGGCTGCGACCACTACAACTGCGCAGGGGAGCCGCTGCTCGACGAGGGCGAGATCGACGAGGCCGTTCCCGCGGAGTGGCGCGCGCTGGCGCGCGGCGAGGGGCTGAGCCGCAACGACGTGGCCCGGCTGCGGACGATCGAGCGCACGTCCGAGGGGCAACACCGGGTGGCCGCCGACGCGGCCTCGGATATGCGCACGATGGAGCTGGCCCTGCTGCTCGACGAGACGCTGCTGGCGCTATGACCGCCTGCCCGGAGCGAGCGAAGCGAGTCGAAGGGTGCTGACGCATCGCATCGACGGCGACGGTCCTCCGCTGTTGCTGCTCAACGGCGGCCTGATGAGCATTGCCACGTGGCAGCCGTACGCCGACATTTTGTCATCGCGTTATCGCGTCGTGCGCTGCGATTTTCGCGGACAACTGCTGACGCCGGGCCCGCCGTTCGCGGCGTCGTGGGAAGAGCATGCCGCCGACGTCGTGGAGCTGCTCGATGCGCTGAACGTCGAGCGCGCGTACGTGGCCGGCGTTTCCTACGGAGCGCTCGTGGCGATGCATCTCGCCGCGCTGCACGGATCGCGCGTGTCGCGATTGACAGTGATCTCCGCGACCGACTACACCACGCCGGCGATGCGCGCGGAGGCGGCGGACGGCCGCGCGCTCGCCGCGAGTGATCCCGCCGAGCTGTTCCGCCGCGTGGCCCGCAAGACGTGGAGCGCCGCGTGGCTGGCCACGCAGCCGGAGGACTTCATCGAGCAGCGCGCGCGGCAGATGGCCGCGCTGCCGCGGCAATTCTTCGAAGGGGCCGCGGCGATCCTGGCGTTGCTCGAGACGCTCGACCTGCGGCCGCTCTTGCCGGCGATCACGGCGCCGGCGCTCGTCATCGGCGGCGAGGACGACGAAGTCTTCCCGATCGAGCATTCGCGGGCCCTCGCGGCGACGATTCCGAACGTACGGCTGGAGGTCGTCGCGGGGACGGGGCATGGGCTGCTGTTCGAGCGGCCGGAGCGGGTGATCAAATTGTTGGCCGAGGTATGATTCCTGCCTAGGGATCTGCCATGACGACGACACTAGAAACGGACGGTGTGATTACCATTCCCCAGGAGCGTATCGAGATCCGCGAGGAGCGAATGAAGGAGATCGTCGGCGAGCTCCCGCAGGACAAAATTGATCCTTGCCGTTGATACGAGTGTCATCATCCCTGCTCATCCGTTGTGGCATCCCCAGCATGAGCCGGCGGTCCAAGGTCTGAGAGTCTTCACCCCATGACCGCGCTCGTCCCCCGCCTCCAGCGCTTTCTCACCCAGCTCATCAGCGAGACCAGCGGCATCGCGCTCGAGGACACGCTCGTGCTGGCGGAGCAGTCGCCGGCGCTCGACGACGAGCCGGACCTCCGCGCCTGTCTCGCCGAGTTCCACGACCTCCTCGGCCGGTTCCGGCTGAAGCAAACTCCGATCGAGCGACTGCTCGAGCATCCCGTCTCGCAAGCGCTCGAAGCGTTCTTCCGCGCCTTCCCGATCCCGTTTCACGACGAGCACATCCACCTCACCGGCTCGCTCGACGCCGAGTTCGTCTATCCGCGCCTCGCGGCATTGTTGGAGGGCCCGCACCGCGCGCTCTACGAGGCGAAAATCAAAGAGGTCTACGGCGACGACGCCCTGCCGATCAGGAGCGCCGCCGACGTCGATCGCCTCATCCGCCTCCGCGATGACGAGCGCTTCGACCGCTACCTGCGCATCCTCTACCTCCCGAAGCTCATCCTCACGTCGCGCCAGGCCCACCGCGACGCCGCCATCCACATGGCCACGCGCCTCCGGCGCACCGCCAACGTCGGCTCGATCCGGCTGAAGTTCACGCTCTTTCGCGAGACCACCGATCCGGCCGAGCAGATCCCCGGCATCTCCGAAATGACGCCCGAAGACGTCGTCCTGGGACTCACCGATGGATTCCGCGAGGCAAAGGGCTTCCGCGTCGTCCTTTCGCCGAGCTTCCGCAAGGAGCCGGGCTTCTACGACGCCGCGCGTTACCCGTCGAAGCGCGCCAGCTTCGACGACCAGGTCCGGCAGATCATCGAGCTCCTCAAGCGCCATCCCGACCTGCGCGACATCGTCACCGAGGTCGACACCGTCGGCAACGAGCGCGGCTTCTACCGCAAAGTTCATTTTCAGGAGATGCGCGTCGGCTTCCGCAAGCTGCAGGCCTACGGCTTCCGCACGCGCAGCCACCACGGTGAGACGTGGGACACGCTGCGGCAGGGCATCCAGGCCGTCGACAACGCCATGAACATCTGGCACGTCGACGCCGTCGAGCACGGCCTGAGCATGGGCATCAATCCGAACTTCTACTTCCACAGCCTCCTGCAGCGCATTCTCGGACTGAACCGCCGCGGAGAGCCGGTCGTGGCCGGCACGCGCGAGCACGCCGAGCTCCTGGACATGGACTGGAGCGGGCGCGAGGAGATCCGCGACAAGCTCCTGCGCGGCGAGCGCGTGAGTGCCTCCGAGGCCACGCTGGCCACGAAGACGAAGTTCCATCACGCCGGCGAAGTCGAGCACTACCAGCACGACGTTCTCAACCGCATGATCGACAAGCGGCTCACCCTCGTCTCCCTGCCGTCGTCGAACAAGAAGCTCACCGGCGCGCTGGCCGACTACGCCGATCATCCGTTCTCCTGGTGGGAGAAGAAGGGCCTGCGCCTCGGCGTCGGCACCGACAACGACGTCACGTTGTCGACCAGCTTCGTCCGTGAGATGCTTATCCTTCTCTACACGGATCCCGCGGAGCTGAAAATTACGAAGCTGCTCATCGTCACCACTGGCGAAGCGCGGCGCGCGCACCTCAGCCACCTCTTGTGGCAGATGAGGAAGAGCCATGACGAACATTCTGATCATCGATGACAACCCGAGCTTCCGCGTCTCGGCGGCGCGGCTCTGCGAGTCGGAAGGCTTCGGCACCTACACGGCCGGGTCGCTCTCCGAGCTGGCGGCGCTGCTGCCGATGGTCACCTTCGACCTCGTGCTCGTCGACATCGAGCTGCCGCAGATCCCCGGCCACCGCCTCGGCGCGCTGATCCGTTCCCGGCGCAACGTGCCCATCGTCCTCGTCTCCGCGCTGAGCGAGGAGCGCGTGCGCCGCCTCTTCGCCGCCTCCGACGCCGACGGCTGGATCTGCAAGCCGCTCACGCGCGAGAAGCTCCTCGGCGCGGTGACGCGCTTCGTCCTGAAGAAAGAGATGCCGCAGCCGTCCGCGCCGCAGCCGGAAGCGGCGACCGGCGCGGACAAGCGCGTGCTCCTCGTCGAGGACGACCCCGTCATCGCCGCGCGCATCGAGTTCGCCCTCGGGAAGGAGTGCGCCGTCACCATCGTCGAGGACGGCGAGGCCGCCATCCGCCAGCTCCTCGGCGGCAACTACGACTGCGTCCTGCTCGACCTCACCCTCGCACACCTCAGCGGCTTCGACGTCTTGCGGCACATGATCGTCCGCCAACCGCACCTCTTGAAGTCGACGGTGATCATGACCGCGGCGACGGACGAGTCGCTGCAGTTCATCGACCGCGACACCGTGGCCGGGGTGATGCGCAAGCCCTTCGATCTCGGCACGCTGCGCGACGCGGTGATGGCGACACCGTCATCCTGAGCGCAGCGAAGGATCTCCGAATGGGAAGCTTGAGATCCTTCGCCGTCTGCGCGCCTCAGGATGACGTCAGCGCGGCAGCGGCTGCAGAATGCTCGCGCGATTTCCTTCGGTGTCGAAGAACGAGACGTACGTGCCGACGCCGGGGATGTCCATCGGATCGCCGAGGACCTTTCCGCCGGCGTCGGAGACCTTCTTCATCGCTGCGCGGATGTCGTCGACGGCGATGACGATCGACGGAAATTGCGCCGGCCAATCGGGCTTCTTCGGATAGAAGCCGCCGTTGATGGCGCCGGGCTCCTTGGGACGGCCGTCGTCGCCGGTCTCGGTCGTGGTGACGACGACATAGTCGCCCATCTCCGGCCCCATCATCTGCGTCTGCCAGCCGAACGCGGCGGTGTAGAACTTGGCCATGCGCTCGCGGTTCTCGGCCGGCATTTCGAAGTGGACTACGGGATTCATGCTCATGGCCGCGATGCGTGCATCACCCGCACCAGCGCGAGCGCCTGCTAAACTTTCCAGAAATGACAGTCATCCTCCAGGGGAGCCTGCGGCATTTCCCGCCCTGGCAGCTCCTCCCGTTCCTCGCCTGCAGCGTCGACCTGGCCGTGCTCCAGGTCGAAGGGAGCGCCCCGGCGCGGCTGTGGCTGCGGGCCGGGCGGGCGGTGTGGGGGGAGTCGCAGGGCGGGAACGACGTCGTCGCGGCCGCGGCAGCGATGATCAACGCCGGCGGCGGGATGTTCATGGTCAGCGACTCCGTCGACGTCCCCGACGGCGCGCAAACGGTGGAGATGGAGATCGGCGAGCTGCTCGAGGAGGCCGGCAAGCGCGCACAGGAGACGGCGCTGTTCCATGACGGCGTGCGCTTCCGCGTCCTGGACGACGCATCGATGCACGAGAGCATCAGCCTGACCGCGGAGGAGTTCCGCCTCGTCTTCAAGATCGGCGGCGGGCGGACGGTGGGGGAGCTGCTGAAGGGCTCGACGCAGTCGCGCGAGGAGCTGACGGCCGTGCTGCAGAACCTCGAGGAGCACGGCCTCATCGTGCGCGACGAAGACGGCCTCTCGCCCGACACCGCGCAGACGAAGATCGAGCCGGCGCCGCCGCGCCCGGCGACGCTGCCGAAGACGGCCCGGCCGAAGAAGCTGAAAGGGGCGCTCACCGCCGACGCCCCCGACGGCTCGATCTACCCGCTCATCGACGACGAGTACACGATCGGCCGCGAGTCGACGAACACGATCGTGCTCAAGGACGGCAGCATCTCCGCGAAGCACGCCGTCCTGGCGCGGACGGCCGAGGGGTGGACGATCCTCGACCTCGCCAGCCGCAACGGCACCTTCGTCAACGGCGAGCCGGTCAAGGACCGCCGCCTGCTCAGCGACAACGACATCGTGCGGTTGGGGAAGGTGATTTTGACGTTCAACATCGCCGGGGAAATCAGGGCGGGGGATACGACGGAGACGCCGGCGGTGGGATAGGTTGTTAGGTTGTTAGGTTGTTAGGTTCTTAAGTTTTCTGCCAAACCTAAGAACCTAAGAACATAAGAACCTAACAACATGTACGACCTCGCCATCATCGGCGCCGGCCCGGCCGGCCTCGCCACCGCCTCTCACGCCCAAGCCAACGGGATGAAGTACATCCTGCTGGAGCGCACCGGCCATCTCGCCGACACCATCTACAACTACCAGGCCCGCAAGTTCGTCATGGCCGAGCCGGTGATGATCCCGTCGCGTGGCGATCTGCCGTTCGAGGCCGGCTCGCGCGAGCAGATCCTGGAGGCGTGGCAGCGGCACGCCGGCGAGCGCGCGCTCAACGTCGCCTTCAACGCCGAGGTCAAGTCCATCGTCAAGGACGGCGGCGTCTTCACCATCAAGACCAGCCAGGGCGCCGCCTACAGCGCGAAGAACGTCGTCGTCGGCATGGGCACGCAAGGCAACCCGCGCAAGCTCGGCGTTCCCGGCGAAGACAAGCCCCACGTCCTCTATCGCCTCGCCGATCCGGCCGAGCATCAGGAGAAGGACCTCCTCGTCGTCGGCGCCGGCGACTCCGCACTGGAGATCGCCATCGCCCTTTCCGATGAGAACCGCGTCTCCCTCGTCGTGCGCGGCGGCGAGATCGCCCGCGCGAACGAGATCCTCACCAAGGACGTCCTGGCCCGCCAGGCCCGCGGGCAGATGACCATCTACTTCAACGCCACCGTCAAACAGGTCCACGACGGCTACGTCGATCTCAACGTCCGCGGCGAGACCGTGCGCATCGCCGCGGAGCTGATCTTCCTCAAGCTCGGCGCCGACGCCCCGCGCAAATTCTTCGAATCCATCGGCGTCCGCTACAGCGGCGCGGGCAACGACGCCCGGCCGATGCTCAGCCAGGTCTACGAGTCGACCGTGCCGGGGCTCTTCCTCATCGGTGCCGCCAGCGGGCGCGACCTCATCAAGCTCGGGATGACCCAGGGATGGGAAGTCGTCGAGCACCTGATGGGGCGGCAGGTCGAGCCGGCCGACGAGGCCGTGCTCAAGTCGCGCCTCCCGTACTGGCAGGGGAGCGTGCGCGAGCGCATCGCCGCCATCCGCTCGCGCGTGCCGCTGCTGGCCGCCGCCGACGAGCAGCAGCTCCGCGACACCTTCCTGGCCGCGCGCGTCCGCGAGTACGCCGACGGCGAGCCGATCATCCGCCAGAACGACTACACGAGCGACTTCGAGATCATCGCCTCGGGCCGCGTGGCCTTGTGGAAGCGCCCCGAGAAGCAGACCGAGGACATCAAGATCGCCGAGCTGACGGCGGGGAACTTCTTCGGCGAGATGAGCCTGATCTCCGGCCGGAGGCGCACGGCCACGGCGCGCGCGGCCGGCCCGACGCGGATGATCGAGATTCCCCGCAAGGCCATGCTCAAGCTCCTCGGCGCGGCGCCGAAAGCGCGCGCGTTGGTGGACCAGGCCTTCCTGCTGCGCGCCTTCGGCGGCTATCTCTTCCCCGGCACCGACGAGGCCCAGCTCGGCGAGCTCGTCGACCACGCCACCATCGCCCCCCTCGGCAAGGACGCCGTCGTCTTCCGCGAGGGCGATGCTGCGGACGCCTTCTACCTGATCCGCCACGGCATGGTGAAGATCTCGAAGAAGTCGGGCGACAAGGAGGTCGTGCTCTCCTACCTCGTGGCCGGCAACTTCTTCGGCGAGTCCGCGCTCTTCTCCGACCTCGAGCGCACGGCGACAGTGACGACGATCTTCCCGTCGGACCTGATCAAGCTGTCGAAGCGCGACTTCGACCGCTTCCTGGCCGGCCATCCCGAGCTACGCGATGCCCCGAAGCGCAAGCTCGAGGAGCGGCGCATCGCCGGACTCATCTCCGAGGCCACGCCCGGCGCGGGAAACATCCTCTCCGATCTGATCCGCGAGGAAGTGGTCATGGGGACGCAGACGCTGCTCATCGACGAGCACCGCTGCATCCGCTGCTCGAACTGCATCAGCGCGTGTGAGGGGGTGCACGACGACGGCCACGCCCGCCTCTCCCTGACCGGGATCAAGTTCTACAACCTCCTGGCCCCGAACTCGTGCTGGCAGTGCGAGAACCCGCTCTGCATGCTCGACTGCCCGCCCGACGCCATCGTGCGCGATCCCCGCGGCGAGGTCTACATCAAGAGCAACTGCATTGGCTGCGGCAACTGCGAGCGGAACTGCCCCTACGGCAACATCTTCATGGTCCACCCGGAGCCGGACCGCTCCATCGTCGGATGGATCACGAGGCTGTTCCGTAAAGAAAAGGACGAAGTCGAGCGCACCGTGGCCGTGAAGTGTGACCTCTGCCGCGGCATCAAAGGCGGCCCCGCCTGCGTGCGCAGCTGCCCGACCGGCGCGGCGATTCGTTTGACCCCCGAGGAGTACAGGGAGACGTTGGAGGAGATCGTGATTTCGAGAGGAGAGCGGTAGGTTGTTAGGTTCTTAGGTTGTTAAGTTCTTAAGAACCTAAGAACCTAAGAACCTAAGAACCTAACAACCTAAGAACCTAAGCACCATGCCGGTCCCACACAGCGGAATCCTCTGGCGACGCATCTTCGTCGTTCTCGTCCTGCTCTCCGCCGGCGTCTACTTCTATTACGCGCGTGCAGGTTTTCAGCACGGCGGGACGCCGGTCGGCCTTGCCTACGGCACGATCGGCTTTTTCCTCTGCTACGTCCTGGCGTACTTCGGCATCCGCAAGCGCTCGTACCGCTCGCGCTTCGGGACGCTCGAGCAGTGGCTGCAATCGCACATCTACCTCGGCGTGCTGGCGCTGATCGTCCTGCTGCTGCACACCGGCGGGCGTTTTCACGACAAGGTCGCCGTGGCCACGCTGATCGTCGTCGTCATCGTCGTCTTCAGCGGCATCCTCGGCGCGATCCTCTACCTCACCGTACCGCGGCTCCTCACCGAGGTCGAGAGCAACCTCACCGTCGATGAGATCTCCGAGCAGATGAATCAGCTCGGGCGGCAGATGGCCCGCATCGCCTCGGGGCGCTCCGAACCGTTCCAGCGCATCTACAAACAGCTCGTCGAGGAGGGAGCGCCCGGCTGGCTGGCCGGATGGCGGCTCATCCTCTCGCGCATGAAGACGAAGAAAGGCCTCAGCAGCGACTGGACGCCGCTGCTGCGCCTCGTGCCGAAGGAGGAGGAAGGGGAGCTGCGGCAGATGCTCGTCATCTCCCGCCAGCGCAAGGAGCTGCTGCTGCGCCTCCTTTACCAGCAGCGCTACAAGAACGTGCTGGAGTCGTGGCTCTACGTGCACGTGCCGTTCACGGCGGCGCTGCTGGTGATGGCGATCGTGCACGTCGTGGCGGTGTTCTTCTACGGGAACTTTCTGAAATGAGCTTCCTCATCCAGCGCGTGCGCGGCGGGGCCTTGACGCTCGTCGAAGTCTCCGGCGACGTCCTGCGCATCGGCCGTGGCACGCGCGCGGAGCTGCGCTCGGAGAACTCGGCCGTCTCGCTCGACCACGCCACGATCGCGCACGACGCCGCCGGCTACTCGATCACGGACCTCGGCAGCATCACCGGCACCTACGTCAACGGCCGTCCCGTCGAGACCGCGCGCCTGTCGAAGGGCGACGTCGTCGAGATCGGCGACCTGCGCATGGAGGTGCAGATCGCCGACGCCGCCAAGCCGCTGTTCCTGCGCGTCACCTCCACCGTCGGGGCGGCCCCCGCCGCGAGGGGGGAGGAATA
>JBKOUP010000179.1:0-3053 GCA_046723495.1 Acidobacteriota bacterium | reverse complement strand
TGTTGCGCGCGATGTGCGTGATGCCGAACTCCTCGAGCAGCTCGCGCGTCCGCCGCTGGCGCTCGGAAAGCGGCAGATTCATCGTTTCGAATACGGCGAGCAGATTTTCCTCGACGGTGAGCTTGCGGAAGACCGACGCCTCCTGCGGCAGATAGCTGATGCCGCGCTGGGCGCGGAGGTACATCGGCAGCTCGGTGATGTCGTCGCGGCCTAGGGTGACCTTGCCGTCGTCGGGACGAACGAGGCCGACGATCATGTAGAAGGTCGTGGTCTTCCCCGCGCCATTCGGTCCGAGAAGGCCGACGATCTCCCCCTGGCGGATGTCGACGGAAACGTCGCGCACGACGCGTCGTTTTTTGTAGACCTTGACGAGGTGCTCCGCGGAGAGGCGGAGGTTGCCGTCGGTTCGATCGAGGGCGAGGTCGGTCATCTCTCGGACGCGAATTCTACGCGCCGGGCATCTCGTCCGCGGACGGCCCGTAAACTCCCGGCACCTTTCCGCCCATCGGACGGATGTAGACGGTGAGCTGCCCGCGATGGTGGATCATGTCGTGGAGGAAGCCCCAGAGGTAGTCGTTCACGGTGCCGCGGCCGCCTTCGTTCCCGTCGATGAAGAAGACGACGCTGCTGTCCCACTTCGCGTCGTCCATCGCGGCGATCTTCCCGCGCAGCGCCTCGGTGTGGCGATCCCAGGCGGCGATGATCTCGTCGAGCGTGGCCGGATGCGGCCGGCGCTTCATCTCCCAGCGCACTTCGCCGCGGTCGAGCATCTCGTTGAGCACGCGCTGCTCTTCCGCGAGTTGCCAGGCCAGCTCGCCCGCGCTCGGCGAGCGCTCGTGCGGCCGGTACGAGAGCGGCTCGGGCGGCACGGCGCGCAGGACCTTGCCGAACTTCGGCTCCTCGGTGTTCCACTGCTTGACGAAGAGTTCGCGTACGTTCATGGGCCGACTCTATCGCAAGAGGGCGACCTGCGCTCTGCGACCTGTACCATACAGTTGTGCGCCCGCTCATCCTCCTCTCCTTGGTGGAGCTCTTCGCCATGGGCGTGTGGTTCGGCGTCTCCGCCGTCGCGCCGCAGATCGCCGCGGAGTGGCATCTCGATCCGGCCACGACGGCCTGGCTCACGCTGGCCGTGCAGCTCGGCTTCGTCGCCGGCACGCTGCTCTCCGCGCTGCTGAATCTTCCCGACATCATTCGCACCCGTCATGTTCTCGCCGTCTCCGCCCTGTGCGCGGCGATCGCCAACGCCATCCTCTCGCTCTTCGCCCACAGCGCCGGCCCGGCGATCGCCCTCCGTTTCGTGACCGGCGTCTTCCTCGCCGGCGTCTACCCGCCGGGGATGAAGCTGATCGCCACGTGGTATCGCCACCGCCGCGGCCTGGCCCTCGGCACGCTCGTCGGCGCGCTCACGCTCGGCAAAGCCTCGCCGTATCTCGTCAACGCCTTCGGCTCGAAGCAGTGGCGCATCAACGCCGGCTTCGCCTCGGTCATGGCGATCGTCGCCGTCGTCATCGTCGTCGCCTTCGTCCGCGAAGGTCCGTACGCGCTGCCGAACCAGCCCTTCGACATCACCCAGATCGCCAAGGGCTTCCGCAACCGCGGCGTGCGCCTGGCCAACTTCGGCTACTTCGGCCACATGTGGGAGCTGTACGCGATGTGGACGTGGGCGCCGGTGATGATCCGCGCCAGCCTGGCGGCGAGCGGCGATCCGCCGTTCTTCGCCGAGGCGGCGTCGTTCGTGGTCATCGGCGCGGGAGCGATCGGCTGCGTCGTGGCCGGCCGCGTGGCCGACCGCATCGGCCGCCCCGTCGTGGCCTCGGCGGCGATGATCGTCAGCGGCGCCTGCTGCATCGCCATCGGCTTCTTCTACGGCCACTCCCCGATCGCCTTGTTGATCATCGCCGCGATCTGGGGCGCCACGGTCGTGGCCGACTCCGCGCAGTTCTCCGCCTGCGTGACCGAGCTCGGCGATCCGCGCTACGTCGGCACGGCGCTGACGATCCAGACCTGCATCGGCTTCCTGATCACGACGGTGTCGATCCGCATGATGCCCGCGCTCGTCGCGCGGGTGGGATGGCAGCACGCGTTTGTGGCGCTGGCGATTGGTCCGTTCCTCGGCACCCTGGCGATGCTGCGGTTGCGCGGCGCTACGGCTGCGGCTTATACGTCCCCTGTGTCGGCGAAGTCGGGCTGACCACATCCACCTTGTTCCGGGCCAGGTCGATGGCGATCTGCTGCGCCGTCAGCGTGCCGTTCGGGGCGGTGGCCGTGGCGGGGTTGCCGCTCACGTAGACCATCTTCCGGTTGACGAAGTACGTGGCCTTGTCACCGGTGGCCTTGCGTCCCGTGGCCGTGTCGGTGAGGACGATCTTCTGCTCGGCCTCCATGTGCTCGAGCTTCTTGGCCGCGTCGAAGAAGAGCGTGGCCTTGTCGCCGGTCATGTGCCGCGTCTCGTCGTCGATCTTCACGTTGCCGAGCAGCTCGACGCGGCGCTCGTTCTTGTGGGCCACCAGCGTCTCGCTGCGCGAGAGCATCGGCGTCTTGCGGGCCTCGCCGCTCGACGACGCGTTGTACAGGATCGTGCGCACGTTGCCGCGCGCCGTGACCTGATCGCCCTGCCCCTGCACCTGCATTTCCGCAGCGAAGATCGTGTTCGTCTCCTGCCAGGCGCGCACGTTGCCGGTGAAGACGGCGATCTTCGGCGTCTGGCGCATCACCAGCTGGTCGGAGTTGACGAAGACCGGCTTCCCGGCCGGGAAGAGATTCGTGGTGTCGGCGGTGGGGCCGTTGCTCTTCGAGACCAGCTGGGCGATCACGTCGCCCTGCGCATGCGCGGTCTGCGCCCGCGGCTGGAGCTCGATCCGCGTCGCCTTCAGGATGTTTCCGTCCGACACGACCGTCGGATTGAACCCGGGCGCGGCGGTGAGCACGACCATGTCGTTGACGATGTCGTACGTGGCCCGCACCGTCTTGGCGTCGTTCCTCGGGTCGTGGTAGTGGACGTTCCCTTCCATGGCCGCGTTCGTGGCCTTGTGCGTGCCGGGGTCGAAGTA
>JBKOUP010000022.1:0-20048 GCA_046723495.1 Acidobacteriota bacterium | reverse complement strand
GGCGACATCTCGTGGCCCTGTTCGGGCGGATCGGCGGCGAAGGCGGACGGCGTGCCCAGCGCGAGCGCGAGCAGGCCGGCGAGCAAAGCATTTCCGTTCATGGTCGCCCTCATCTCAGTGCACCTGGAACTCGACCTGGTATTGATGGGTGTCGGTGACCCACTGGTTCTCGGAGCGCTTCATGTCCGTCGTCGAGTTGACGAAGTCCATGAAGTAGATCGGCTCGGTGCGCCCGCGCAGGCGCACGGCCAGCTTGTACGTGCCCGGTTTTTTCAGCCGGTCGGCGGGGACTTTGTATTTCGCCGTGCGGCTGGCCAGCGGCGGGATGCTGTGCTTCTCCAGGCGCGCGAACGGCGGATGGTTGAGCAGCGACGTCGGCGCACCGCCGGGGCGGATGAACGGCATCTGGTCGTTGTCGAGGTTGATCGGCAGGTACATCTCCCGGTCCGTGCCCTTGACGTTCGTGGTGATGAACTTGCTCTGCATGCTGAAGAGCTGGGAATCGAAGTCGACCCTGTGCCCGGCGACGTCCTTCGACTGCAGGTCGGCGAGGTCGCCGTTGTTGTCGACGTAGCCCGACTCCCAGACCCGCTTGCCGTCGGGATCGATGAGCGCGACGTTCAGCCAAAGCTCCGGCTGCGCGCCGAGGGAGCCGGACGGCAGGTTGTGGCCGGGATTGAGATTCGTGAGCCGGTACTCGAACGTCAGGCGCTGGCCGGCGGCGAGAGGGCTCGTGAAGAACGGTCCGTCCAGCTTCGACGCCGCTTCCAGCATCTTCACGCGCCGGGCGGCGCGGTCTTTCCAGAAGAGATAGTTCTCCTGGACCTTGTCCCACGCTTTCTTCCGGTCGGCGGGGTTCTGCCACTCCGGCGGGAACTTCGTCGACGCGGCTTTCGCGCTCTCGAAGGCGTCGCTTCCCCAGCCGGCGCGGTAATCGAACGTCAGCCACTGCTGCGGCGTGAACGGAGAGTCGCCGATCGGGAAGAGGCCCGGATGGCTGATCGGGTAGCCCGGTCCGACGAACGTGTGGTCGGTGAGCGGCCGGTTCTCGTTGGGGACGTTGCCGTTGATGGTGGCCGCCGCCCCCATGTTCCAGCCGACGCCGCGGAACGGCCCGCGGGCCACGGCCGGCTGCCCCGGCTCCTTGCTCATGTGGCATTCCTGGCAGGTGATCCCTTCGCGCGCGGCGGGAGAGGCCCGCCACTCTTCCCACACCGTCTCCAGCTTGATGCCGGGATGGACGGCGACCTGGTGGCAGGGCGCGCAGAACTGCGACTTCGTGATCAGGTCGGACTGGACGGCCTGTTGATGGATGCGGAGGTAGCCGGGCTTGTCGGGCTCGTCCTGCGTCACGAGGATTCCCCACGTCCTGGCGTTGCTGATCGCCTTGAGGACGCCGGTGGTGTCGAACGGGCCGAAGACGGGGGCGCTGTTGATCTCGCCTGGGGCGATGCGCCGCGCGCCGTTGACCTTGCCGTAGCCCTCGCCGACGCGGTGGCAGGTGACGCAGGTGATTCCTTCCTGCGCGGCGCCCTGGCGGTTCCACCAGGCGATGTCGCGGCGCTCGCCGAGGGCCGTGCCGACGCTGGCGTGGCAGCGCACGCAGAAGTAGTTGACCGTGCCGCGGGAGATGTCGTTGATGGTCTGCTCGAACTTGTTGAACATCGGCGAGACGGAGGCGTAGGCGTGCGACGAGATCCGCCACTGCGCGTACTGGTTGGGGTGGCACTTGGCGCATTCCGCCGCCGGCGTGTACTGCCTGTCGGCCGTGGCCCGGGCGTGCGGGTCATTCTCGGGGAGCGTCTTCGGAAGCTCCTGGCTCCAAGCGACGCCCAGCCCCGCCAGCAGAGACACGACGACAGCAAGTCCGGCATGACGCATAACGCGACTCCTCGTCGAACCGAATTAAGGACTCAGGGCGATTGTGTCCCGAATTTTATCATGACTTCAGGCAAGGCAACACTGCTGTTTCAAGGTAGTGAGCGAAACAGGCAAAACGTTTCAGAGGTAGAGTGGCGCGATGATCATTTCCGTCGTCAATCAGACCAACGGCGAGATCTCCGACGCCGACCTGCTGGCGGCCATCCGCGTCGTCAACGAGCAGATCGCCAACGACTTCGTCCCCTACTGGAACATGCCGGCCACGCTGCGCCTGGAGGGGACACGGCTCGACCAGCCGCGCGCCAACGCCGCGGCGCTGCTCCGCGGCGACGCCGTCCTCTACGTGACCTCCGAGACCGGGCGGAATGACCCGGAGGGCTTCCACGAGCGCAATCTTCGCGGCGTCCCCTACGGCGTCGTCTACTCGCAGATCAGCGTGGAGACGGGCGATCCGTGGTCGGTGACGCTCTCGCACGAGACGCTCGAGCTCATCGCCGACCCGCAGGGCAACAACTACATCAAGGGCCCGAGCCCGCACGATCCGCGGAAGACGGTCTTCTACTGGTTCGAGCTCTGCGACGCCGTCTCCTCGCAGACGTACGAGATCGGCGGCGTGGCCCTGCAGAGTTTTCTGCTGCCGGCCTACTTCGAGCCGCCCACGCCCGGCGCCCGCACGAATTTCCTCGGCCTGGAGCTCCCGCCCTTCGGCATCGCCCCCGAGAGCTACCTCGGCTACTACGACCCGGAAAAGGGGAGCGACGAGACCACGCACATCGATCCGACCGGCAAGCTCCGCCTGGAGATCCGCCAGCGCTTCGGCGGCACGCGCTCGCATCGCCGCATGTGGCGCGGACTTCAGTCCGCGTAGGGATGAGTCCGCGGCGGGCGGGATGAATCCCGCCCCACATTTTTTCACCACTCTGAGCCGGCTCGGGATGACAGCAGGTCGCGGTATGCTGCGCCGATGGACGAACAGCAGCAGCAGCAGATCCGGATCGTGCTCGACGACGCGATCGCCCAGGGTGAGTACATCAACTTCGCGAACATCATTCACTCCCCGAGCGAGTTCGTCGTCGACCTCGGCCGCGTCGTGCCCGGCAAGACCGACGTCAAGGTCTACAGCCGCGTCATCATGACCCCGCTCCACGCCAAGCAGCTCCTCGAGGCCCTGGCGCACAACATCTCCCTCTTCGAGTCGAAGTTCGGCGAGATCCGCATCGACGGTGCGCAGCCGGCGTTCACCAGCAACGAGCCCTCGAACTGACGGCGAGCCGGTGAAACGTTCGGATCGTGTCCCTCACTAGTGGCGTGTAAAGGATCGTTTGGGACCAGTAATGCGGTGCTTCACATCGACGTAACTCCAGCGAATCGGACGTGGCTTGTCGTTGTAGCGAGTGATGTAGGTCATCAGCTTACGGCTTAGGTCTGGAATCGAGGTGAAGACACCGCGACTGATCACGTCGCGCTCGATCTTGCTGAACCAGATCTCCACCTGATTGAGCCAGGAGGAGTAGGTGGGCGTGAAGTGGAGGGTGACGTTCGGGTACTCGACCAGAAACTGCTTGACGCGTTCGGTTTTGTGAGCCGAGAGATTGTCCAGAATGATGTGGATCTCTTTGCCTTTCGGCTGCGAGGCTACGATCGACAACAGAAAGGCAACGAACTCTTCGCTCGTGTGCCGGGCCGCGGTCTTGCCGATGATCTCTCCGGACTTCGTGTCCAGCGCCGCGTAGAGAGAAAGCGTTCCATGCCGGTAGTACTCGAATCCGTGCCGTTCGAGTCGCCCCGGTGAGAACGGCAGGACCGGGTCGAGGCGATCAAGAGCTTGAATGGCGGTCTTCTCGTCGACGCAGAAAACAGCGGCGTGCTGCGGCGGGTTGACGTACAAGCCGATCACGTCCGCTGCCTTCGTCTCGAAGTCAGGGTCGTTCGAAGCCATGTAACGTTCGATCCGATGAATCTTCAGGTTCGCTCGCTTCCACACCGTCGCCACCAGCGTGTGACTGATCCCGAGCTTCTTTCCCAGCTTTCGGGTCGTCCAGTGCGTCGATCCATCGGTGGGCTTGCGCGAGGTCCACTTCAAGATACGAGCTTCCATGGCCGGAGTCAGAACGGATCGTTTCCGCCCCTGCTGTCGCGCGTACAGCCCGGCGATGCCTCCTTCAAGGAATCGGCCCTTCCACCGGCTCACGTAGCTCCGGTTGCACCTCAGCTTTGACTGAATCGACGTGTACGGCTCACCCTCGGCCAAGAGCAGAATCAATCGCGCTCGACGTGCATCCTCAGCCCGAACCTTCCTGCTCCGGGCACGGCTCTCCAGCTCTTCTCGATCCGACCCCTTGAGCTCCAGCTTTTCCATGCAGTTGAGAACAACAGTTTATTGGTCCCAATTGCACGTTTACACTCCACTAGGAGTTCAGGGGGACTCCGTCATGAACGATCGCCGGCATCCTTATCTTTGGACGCTCCTGGCATTCATCGCTGCCGGCATCGGATTGCTGGCGCTGCAGATGCGGCACATCCTCGATGCCGACCACGGGTATTCGCGGATGCACGACGGGTGGTTCGATCCGCTGTTTCTGCACCTCAATTTCCTGATTCTCACCGCCGCGGTCGCGCTGCCGCCGTTTCTGGCCGTGACCTACGTCTGCGTCATGCGCGACGAGAAAGAGCGCCGGCTGAAATCGGAGATCGGCGAGGAACGGTGGGATCGGCTCCGGATTCACGAATACGTGCGCATGCAGTTCGCGCCCGGCAACTACGTCGTCAGCGTGCTGGCCATGATGGTCATCGTCGCCTTCGGCGGCACGATCCTCCTTCTCGTCAAGCCGGTGATTCCGGACATGGGCCCGAGCATCGACGGTCTTTCCTTCAAGGACGGCGCGAACATCCTTCTCCTCGGCGCGCTCGGCGAGGAATTCAAGGATCACGCGCACGTCATCCTGCACGCGCTTACCGCCATCGGCTTCGGCTTTCTCGGCGCCTATGCCTACTCGATCGGTCAGCTCGTGCGGGCTTACTTCACCGTCGACCTGACGCCGAACACGTTCGTGGCCGCCTCGGTGCGCATGATCGTGGCCTGCGTGCTGACGCTCGTCTTCTCGTTCGCCTTCACCTTCGTGCTGAGCGAGACGGACATGCGGCATCAAACCGAAGAAGCCAGCGTGGCCATCCTCCCGGTCCTTGGATTTTTCTTCGGCTACTTCCCGAGGAAAGCGCTGCTCGGAATCGAGCGCCTGGTCGGACGGCTATTTGGCAGCCTGCTGCGCGAGCGCCAAGCCGAGTCGCGGGCGCTCAACAGAGTCAGCGGCATGAACCTCGAGCACGCCGCGCGGCTCGAGCGCGAAGGGATCGACAACATCGAGAACCTTGCGCTCGCCGAGCCACTGGAGATCGCCATCCGCACCGGCTTCTCCTATCGCCAGGTAACAACGTGGATCGAAGAGGCGTGGCTGCGGGCGCACATGGGCGATGCCGACTATCCGAAGCTCGCCGACGGCTGCGGCATCCTGACGCGGCGGCAGTTGCAGGAGATCGTCGAGCGCTGGCACCCGCGCGAGCGAGTCTTCGAGCAGCTTGCGGCGACCGCGGGCGTCGATGCCGCGAAGATCGAATTCGTCTACCTGCACTCGCAGGAGTCCGCCACGGCGCCACAGCTTCCGAGCTCCGTCACACCGATCGCGCCGCGGCTGGAGGTCCGCCGCCAGTCGTCGCCGGGCTGGCAGCCGACATAATGCGGGGCGTGAACCGGTTAGCGCCCTGACATGGCCACGATCAAAGTCATCGGCGCCGGCCTGGCCGGCAGCGAATGCGCGTTCGGCCTGGCCCGGCGCGGCCACGACGTGACCCTGCACGAGATGCGGCCGCGCAAGATGACCGCGGCGCACCAGACCTCGAACCTCGCGGAGCTGGTCTGCTCGAACTCCTTCCGCTCCGCGGCGACGGCGAACGCCGTCGGCCTGCTGAAGCAGGAGATGGCCTTGCTCGGCTCGCTGGTCATCCGCTGCGGCGAGCTCGCGCGCGTGCCCGCGGGCGATGCCTTCGCCGTCGACCGGGAGCGCTTCGCGGCCGAAGTGACGCGGGCGATCGAGAGCGAGCCGCGGATTGCGGTCGTGCGGGAGGAGGTGACGACGCTCGACCGCGGCGAGCACGACTTCCTCGTCGTCGCCTCCGGCCCGCTCACCTCCGATCCGCTCTTCGACGCCATCAACGACTTCCTCGGCCGCGACGGCTTGTACTTCTACGACGCCATCGCTCCCATCGTCGCCGCCGAGTCCCTCGACTTCGCGAAGCTCTACTGGAAGTCGCGCTACGGCAAAGGCTCGGGCACCGATTACCTCAACGCGCCGATGACGCAGAGCGAGTACGAAGCGTTCATCGCGGCGCTCCTCGGCGCGGAGCTCTACCCGCTGCACGACTTCGAGAACGCCGTGCACTTCGAGGGCTGCCTTCCGATCGAGGAGATGGCCGCGCGCGGCGCCGAGACGTTGCGTTTCGGGCCGATGAAGCCGGTCGGCCTCGAGCACCCGGTCACGGGCGAGCGGCCGTACGCCGTCGTGCAACTGCGCAAGGAAGACCTCTCCGACGAGTACTTCAACCTCGTCGGCTTCCAGACGAAGATGAAAGTGCCGGAGCAGCAGCGCGTCATCCGGATGATCCCCGGCCTGGAGAACGCGACGTTCGCGCGCTTCGGCTCGATGCACCGCAACACCTTCATCAACGGCCCGCGGCATCTGCGCAACACCTTCCAGACGAAGCGCGACGAGCGCGTCTTCTTCGCCGGGCAGATCACCGGCGTGGAGGGCTACGTCGAATCGTCCGCGGTGGGGCTGCTCGCGGCGCGCTACATCGACGAGCTCGCCCGCGGCGGCGCCGCGCATCCGCTCCCGTACCACACCGCCCTCGGCGCCCTCGGCCG
The DNA here is from genome assembly GCA_046723495.1 of Acidobacteriota bacterium. Classification (GTDB taxonomy): domain Bacteria; phylum Acidobacteriota; class Thermoanaerobaculia; order Gp7-AA8; family Gp7-AA8; genus DATDFB01. The sequence goes on along the minus strand of JBKOUP010000022.1, from coordinate 13,249 downwards.
GCACGTGGCCGAGTCGTCGCCCGAGCGCTACCAGCCGTCGAACGTGACGTGGGCGCTGATCGAGGACGTGATCGGCCGCGTCAAGAAGATCGAGAAGCGCGAGCGGCAGGCGGCCCGGGCAGTTGAGAGCCTCCACGTCATCCTGAGCCGCGCAGACGGCGAAGGATCTCAAGCTGCGCCGGCTGAGATCCTTCGCTCACGCTCAGGATGACGGCTTGGCGTGACTTTTCCCGATTCGCGGCAGTTAAGCTGAATGACGGTGGACGAGCGAGCGCGATTCGCCGAGCTCTATGAGCAAAACTTCGAGCGCGTGTACGCGTTCGTGGCGCGGCGCGTGCGCGACCGCGCGGAGGCGGAGGACGCGGTGTCCGACGTTTTTACCAAGGCGCTGAAAGGCATTGGCGGATACGAGGCGCGCGAGGGCGTGCCGTTCGTGGCCTGGCTGTACCGGATCGCTGCGAACGTGCTGCACGACCGCGCGCGCACCGCGGGCCGCGAAGCGCCGCTCGACGATTGCGACGAGCCGCTCGCCTCGGACGCGGACGTCGAGCGGCGCGCGCTGCTGTTCCGCCTCGTCGACACGCTGCCGCCGGCGCAGCGCGACGTGCTCGTCAAGCGTTTCGCCGAAGAGCGCAGCATCGCCGAGGTGGCGAGGCTGCTCGGCCGGAGCGAGGGCGCCGTCAAGCAGCTGCAGCTCCGGGCCATCGAGGCCCTGCGCGCGCAGGTGAGGGGGTCGCATGGCTGAGCGATACGAAGCGCTCGACCAGGCGGTCCAGGCCATCCTCGACGGCGCGGCCGAGGTTGCCATTCCGCGCGACCTCGAGGAATTGGTGGCGATCGCGGCCGGCCTCCGCGATCTACCCGACCCCGAATTCAAACGACGATTGGGAGGACGTATGACCTCGACGACAACGGAAGTTCGCGAAGTGACCCCGTACCTCACGGCCGAAGACGCCGACGCGCTGATCGACTTCACCAAGAACGTCTTCGGCGCGAAGGAGACGATGCGCACGAAAGGGGGCGCCGGCGGCACGCACTGCGAGCTGCACATCGGCGACTCGAAGCTCTTCGTCGGCGGCAACATCCCGCTGCCGCACGGCCCGAACCTCGGCGCGCTGCACGTGTTTGTGCCCGACGTCGACGCTGCTTACCAGCGGGCCATCGAGGCCGGAGCGGCGCCGCTCGGCGGCGGCCTGGTCGACCAGGAGTACGGCTCGCGCGAAGGCTCGGTGCGCGACCGCTGGGGCAACGAGTGGTACATCGCCACGGAGCGCGGCGAGAGCTATCGGCCGAAGAACACGAAGGACGCGATGCCTTACTTTCATCCGCACGGTGCGCCGCGGATGCTGGCCTTCCTCGAGAACGTCCTCGGCGCCGAAGTGCTGGAGAAGTACGAGCACGAGGGCGCCATCGTGCACGCGAAGGTGCGCCTCGGCGCCTCGGTCGTGGAGCTCGGCGAGGCCCACGGCCAGTGGCAGCCGATCCCGATGATGGTCGTCGCCGCCGTCGACGACGTCGACGATGCCTTCGAGCGCGCCGTGGCCGCCGGAGCGAAGGCATTGGACGCGCCGTCGAAGCAGCCCTACGGCCGCCGCGGGGCGGTGGAGGACCCGTTCGGCAATCAGTGGCACTTCATGTCGAACGCATAATCATCGCGTGTTCGACCTCCTCGTTGCCGTCGCCGCGGCGATTGCCGGCAGCATCGCCGCGGTGGCCGGCTTCGGCATCGGCAGTCTCCTCACGCCGCTGCTCGCGGTGCGCTACGGGACGAAGCTCGCCGTGGCGATCGTCTCCGTCCCGCACTTCATCGGCACGGCCGTGCGCTTCGCGACGATGTGGCGGCACGTCGACCGCGGCGTGCTCCTCCGCTTCGGCGCGCTCAGCGCCGCGGGAGGCCTCGCCGGCGCGCTGCTGAACGCGCGCGCGAACAGCCCGGCGCTGACGATCGTCTTCGGCATCCTCCTCATCGTCGCCGGCACCGCGGCGGGACGGCTCCACTTCGGGCCCAAGACTGCCTGGCTCGCCGGTGCCGTGTCGGGACTCTTCGGCGGCCTCGTCGGAAACCAGGGCGGCATTCGCTCCGCCGCGCTCCTCGGCTTCGAGCTCGAGAAGGAGAGCTTCATCGCCACCGCCACCGCGATCGGCCTCGTCGTCGACGGCGCGCGCATGCCCGTCTACATCGCCACGCAGTGGCAAGAGATGCGCGCAGCGACGATGGAGATGACCATCGCCGCCGCCGGCGTCGTGGCCGGCACGTTCCTCGGCATCAAGCTCCTGCGGCGCATCCCGGAGCGGTGGTTCCGCCGTGCGGTGAGCGTTTTGATCGTTCTTCTCGGTTTGTACATGGTGATCGACGGCACCAGGCATCGGCATGCGCAGTCACTTACCGCCGTTCGTGCGCGGCAGAAGCTGGCATCGGTATGGATCCGCTCATCGCCGTCAGCGCTGTCTTCGGCTCCTTCGGCCGGGCCCTGATCTGCGTCGATCCGGACTTCCGCGTCGTCCACACCTCCGCCGGCCTCGGCCAGCTCGACGCGGACGGCCGCCCCGTCGCCGAGCTTCTCGGCTCCGAGCTCTTCGCCGTCGACGGCGCGCTGCGGCACGCCCTCGAGCGCGGCGAGCGGCGCGAAGGATGGCGCGCTTCCCTGGCGCTTCCCGATGGCACGACGCGCCTCGTCTCCTGCAGCGCCGCGCCGTTTCAGCATCCCGACCAGGACATCTGCGATCCGCGCGTCGCCTACGTCATCATCGTCCGGCCGGCCGAGGAGGATCCGACGACGGGGACGGCGTCGCCGACAGGGTTCTCCGGCATGATCGCCCGCTCCGCGGCGATGAACCGGCTGTTCCGGATCGTCGACAACCTCCAGGCCAGCGACGCCACGATTCTGCTCACCGGCGAGAGCGGCACGGGAAAGGAAGTCCTCGCCCACGCCATCCACGCCAACTCCACGCGCAAGAGCGGGCGCTTCGTCGCCGTCAACTGCGCGGCGCTGCCGGGCGACCTGTTGGAGAGCGAATTGTTCGGCCACGTGCGCGGCGCGTTCACCGGCGCGGTGCGCGACCGCATCGGCCGCGTCGAGCTCGCCGCGGGCGGCACGCTCTTCCTCGACGAGATCGGCGACCTGCCGCCGTCGCTGCAGGTCAAGCTCCTGCGCTTCCTTCAGGAGAAGACCTTCGAGCGCGTCGGCGACAGCCACACGCGCAAGGCCGACGTGCGCATCATCGCCGCGACGAACCTTGACCTGCGCCGCGCCATCGTCGAGGGCCGCTTCCGCGAGGACCTTTACTACCGGCTGCGCGTCGTCCCCATCGAGATCCCGCCGCTGCGCGCGCGGCGCGAGGACATCGAGCCGCTGGCGCGCTTCCTCCTCGTGCGCGTGGCCGCGCAGCACGGGCGCGAGCTGCGCTTCTCCCCCGACGCCATCCGCGCGCTGCTGCGCTACTCGTGGCCCGGCAACGTGCGCGAGCTCGAGAACGCCATCGAGTACGCCGTCGCCGTCGGGCGCGGGCAGACCATCCAGCCCGAGGACTTGCCGACCGAGGTGCTCGAGCCGGCCATGCCGGCCGTCGCGCGCATCGCTCCCGACGGCGAGGTGCGCACGCTGCGCGAGGCGCTGGAGCAGCATCAGTGGAACCGCGAGGCGACGGCGCGGGCGCTCGGCATCGGGCGGACGACGCTGTGGCGGAAGATGCGCGAGGCCGGGCTGGCGATTCGCTAAAGGACCTCTCGGCATGTGTGGCGCGGACTTCAGTCCGCATGTGGCGCGGACTTCAGTCCGCGCGGGCGGGATGAATCCCGCCCCACATTTCCTAACACGTTCAAACGTTCGAACGAAACGTTCCGCGCGGAACGGTGACGGCGCTCACCGGAACCGTGGCAATCGACTCTCCCAAAACACGATAGCGATTTCGGCATTCGTGGCAGCGGCACTGCTCTCTACTGCCGCGCCATGGCTTTCACGAGACGACAATTCATCAAGATCGGCGCCGTCGCTGGCGGCGTCGCCGCCGCCTCCGGGCTCACCACGAACTGGTGGAACCTGCAGGCCCACCCGCTGCGCGATCCGAGGACCGACGGCGACACGATCGTCCCGAGCTTCTGCGAGCTCTGCTTCTGGAAATGCGGCGTTCTCGCGCACGTCAAAAACGGCCGCGTCACCAAAGTCGTCGGCAACCCCGCCCATCCGCTGTCGAAGGGCCGCCTCTGCCCGCGCGGCGAGGGCGCCACGGCGCTGCTCTACGATCCCGACCGCCTCAAGCAGCCGCTCCTGCGCCGCAGCAAGCGCGGGGAGCAGGTCTTCGAGGCAGTCTCGTGGTCCGCCGCGCTCGACGAGACCGCGCGGCAGATGGACGCGATCCGCACGAAGTACGGCCCCGAGGCCTTCGCGCTCTTCACGCACGGCTGGGGAGGCTCGTGGTTCACGCGCCTGATGCAGGCCTACGGCTCGCCGAACATCGCCGCGCCGTCGTACGCGCAATGCCGCGGCCCGCGCGAGGTCGCGTTCACGTTGACGTTCGGACAGGGGCTGGGGTCGCCGGAGTCGATCGACATCGAAAACGCCCGCTGCATCACCCTCCTCGGCTCGCACCTCGGCGAGAACATGCACAACACCCAGGTGCAGGAATTCGCCACCGCCATCGGCCGCGGCGCGCAGCTCATCGTCGTCGATCCGCGCTTCTCCGTGGCCGCGTCGAAGGCGAAGTACTGGCTGCCGATCCGGCCGGGGACGGACATCGCCCTGCTGCTCGCGTGGATGAACGTGATCATCACGGAGAAGCGCTACGACGCCGACTACGTCGCGAAGTACACGACCGGCTTCGACGAATTGTCCAAGCACGTCGCCGAGAAGACGCCGGAGTGGGCGTATCCGATCACCGGCATCCGCGCCGAGGTCATTCGCGAGACCGCGCGCGTCCTGGCCGGCAACCGCCCGGCATCGCTGATCCATCCGGGACGCCACGTGACGTGGTACGGCGACGACACGCAGCGCATCCGCGCCGTCGCCATCCTCACCGCGCTCCTCGGCGCGTGGGGACGCCGCGGCGGCTACATCCTCCCGTCGTCGATGGAGCTGCCGAAGTATCCGGGCAAGAAAGCGGAGAAGCCGGCGCGCGGCGTCGTCGATCGCGCCCAACCGTCGCTCTATCCGCTGGCCGACGAGACCCTCGCCTCGGGCGTGTGCGACGCGACGATCCCGGGCAAGGCGCCCTATCAATTGAAAGGGTGGATGGCCTACGGCACGAACCTGATCCAGTCGCTCCCCGCGCCGCGGCAGACGGAGAAGGCCATCCAGCAGCTCGACTTCCTCGTGGCCATCGACGTCCTGCCGGCGGAGATCACCGGATGGAGCGACGTCGTGCTCCCCGAGTCGACGTACCTGGAGCGCTTCGACGACGTCTGGGCGCCGGCGTACAAGGAGCCGTTCATCGCCATGCGCCGGCCGGCGGTCGAGCCGATGTACGACTCGAAGCCGGGCTGGTGGATCGCCAAGGAGCTGGCCAGCCGCCTCGGCATCGGCGAGTACTTCGACTGGCGCGATCCCTCCGAGGTCGTGCGCTGGCGCGTCGAGGCGGCGAAGCAGGACTTCCGCACGCTGTTGACGCGCGGCGTCATCACCGGACCGCGCGCGCCGGTGTCGGAGGAGGACGGGCTCGCTCTCGCCTTCGACACGCCGTCAAAGAAGATCGAACTGTTCAGCGCGACGCTGGCGTCCGCCGGCTTCGATCCGATTCCGAATTACACGCCCCACGCGCAGCCGCCCGAGGGCATGTACCGCTTGCTCTTCGGCCGCGCGCCGACGCATACGTTCGGGCGCACCGCGAACAACCGCCTCCTCGGCTCCGTCTTCGGCGAGAACGAGGTGTGGATCAACGCCGCCGTCGCGAAGTTACTCGAGGTCAAGAACGGCGAGCGCGTCGTCCTCGAGAACCAGGACGGCGTCCGCAGCGCGCCGGTGAAGGCGAAGGTCACGGAGCGCATCCGCGGCGACTGCGTCTACATGGTCCACGGCTGGGGGCACTCGGCGAACGGATTGAAGTTTGCCAAGGGACGCGGCGCCTCCGACAGTGAGCTCGTCACCCGCTACGAGACCGATCCGATCATGGGCGGCACCGGCATGAGCGTGAACTTCGTGCGCGTGCTGCGGGCGGAGGCATGACCATGACGAAACGCAATGCCCTCGCCATCGACACGCGCCGCTGCGTCGGCTGCAGCGCCTGCGTGATCGCCTGCAAGGAAGAGAACTCCGTCCCGCTGGCCGATTTCCGCTGCTGGGTCGACGACGTCACCCGCGGCGTCTACCCGAACCTGGCCATGGAGATCGACCGCCAGAGCTGCGAGCAGTGCAGCGACGCCGCCTGCGTGGCGAACTGCCCGACCGGCGCGAGCTACTACGCCGAGGGAGGGACGGTGCTGGTCGACACCGACCTCTGCACCGGATGCAAGGCCTGCATCGCCGCCTGCCCGTACGACGCGCGCTACATCCACCCCGACGGCTACGCCGACAAGTGCACCTTCTGCGCGCACCGGGGCGACCGCGGGCCGGCGTGCGTGGCGGCGTGCCCGACGCGGTCGCTGACCTTCGGCGACACGAACGATCCGCGCAGCGCGATCGCAGCGCTGCTGCGCGAGCGGCAGTGGAAACAGCTCAAGGCCGACGCGGGGACGCGGCCGAATTTGTACTTTTTGATCTGAGGTGAACGTGTCATTCCGAAGCGCAGCGAGGAATCCCATGTGTGGCGCGGACTTCAGTCCGCGCGGGCGGGATGAATCCCGCCCCACATTTCTTCACGTGAAAGGCATGCGATGAAATTCTGGAACCCCTATCTCGCCGGCATCGCCCTCGGGCTCGTGCTGCTGACGGCCTTCCTGGTCATGGGGCACGGCCTCGGCGCCTCCGGCGCGGCCACGCGCATCGGCAACTTCGTCGCCACCGGCGACGCCAAGACGCTCGACGACTGGCTCGTCTTCGAAGTCCTCGGCGTCTTCCTCGGCGGCGTCCTCGGCTCCGTCACCGCCGGCCGCTTCGGCGCGAAGGTCATCCGCAACGCCCAGACGACGATCGCCACGCGCCTCACCTTCGCCTTCGGCGGCGGGCTGCTCATGGGCATGGCCGCGCGCGCGGCGCGGGGCTGCACCTCGGGGCAGGCATTGAGCGGCGGCGCGGTCCTCTCCGTCGGCGCCTGGATCTTCATGCTCTCCGTCTTCGCCGGCGGCTACGCATTCGCCTGGTTCATGAGGAGGCAGTGGTCATGACCTTTCCGTTCACGGCACTCTCCGCCGCGGCGCGGCAGGAAGGACTCATCGTGGCGGTGCTGATCGGCATCGCCTTCGGCTTCGTCCTGGAGCGGGCCGGCTTCGGCCGCGCCGACAAGCTCGCCGCGCAGTTCTACCTCCGCGACATGCGCGTGTTCAAAGTGATGTTCAGCGCCATCGTCACGGCCATGCTTGGCCTCGTGATCGCCGCGGGCCTCGGCCTGACGAACCTCCGCGACATCTCGGAGTCGATCGCCAGCTTCACCTTCATCGGCCCGATGCTCCTCGGCGGCTTTGTCCTCGGCATCGGCTTCATCGTCTCCGGCTACTGCCCCGGAACCTCGATCGTCGCCGCGGGGTCGGGCAACGTCGACGGCGCGATCACGATCGCCGGCGTCGTGGCCGGCACGTTCGTCTACTCGAAGCTGCTGCTGATCCCGTCGTTCCAGCGCTTCCACGAGAGCGGCGACCACGGCTCGTGGTTCCTCTACGACGTGATCAAAGTCCGGCCCGCGCTGATCGCCGCGGCCGTCGCGGCCATGGCCGTGCTGGCCTTCATCGGCGCGGAAAAAGTCGAGTCGCTGATGGGCGGCACACGTACGGCCGCGCGCGTGCGCAGGTTCGCGTTCGCGGGCATGGGGACGATCGCGGTCATCGCGCTGATCACGATCGTGATTCCGGCGAAGCCCGCCATTGCCAAGCAAACGACGCCGGCCATCCCCGCCGCGGAGCTCCGGCGCACGGCCATCGAGACGCCCTGGCTCGCGCGCGGCGTCGACGTCTCCAAGTTCGTCGGCGGCGGTCAGGCCGCGCCCCCGCCGCCCACCCCGGCACCGGGCGGCGTCATCGTCGCGCCGAAGAAAAAGGGAGGAGGCTGCAGTGCATAACTTCTGGGGGTGGGAAATCGCCGTCTATCTTTTCCTCGGCGGGCTCGCGGCGGGGCTGATGATCCTCTCCGCGATCGCCAAGCGCGAGTCGTTCGCCATGCGCGTGCTGCCGTTCGCCGCGCCGCTGGCGCTCTCCGCCGGCATGTTCGCGCTCTTCCTCGACCTCGGCGCGAAGATGCACGTCTTCCGCTTCTACACCGCCTTCCGCGTGACGTCGCCGATGTCGTGGGGGGCCTGGATTTTGATCGCCATCTATCCGGCGACGATCGCCTACGGCTTCCGTCCGACCGAGGCGCTGCGCCGCCTCAACCTCGGCCTCGGCGTCGCCCTCGGCGCGTACACCGGCATCCTCCTGGCCACCCTCACCGCGCGCGCCGCGTGGGGCTCGCTCTTTCTCGGCCCGTTGTTCCTCGTCTCCGGCGTCTCCGCGGGCGCCGCGCTGACGATGTTCCTTCCGCTCACCGAAGCCGAGCGGCGCTCGGTGCGGCGGTGGGACCTGGCCGCCATCGCGGCCGAGGGGCTCGTGCTCGTGCTCTTCTTCCTCGACCTCGTTGCGGCGGGTGGCGCGCGCGGACGCGCCGCCGCGTCGCTCTTCTTCGGCGGTGCCTACACCGCCGCGTTCTGGTCCCTCGTCGTCATCGCCGGTTTGGCTCTGCCGGCGGCGCTCGAAGTCATCGAGTGCCGGCGGCGGATCCACATCGCCATCGCGCCCGCGCTCGTTCTCGCCGGCGGCTTCGCGCTGCGCTGGATTTTCGTCGCCGCCGGTCAGGTGTGAAAGGAGACGTTCTCATGAGATCCCTCGCCTTTACCGTCGCGCTGCTCATCGCCATGCCGGCGCTCGCGACCAACGGCTACTTCCTGCATGGCATCGGCACCGGCAGCAAATCGATGGCCGGCGCGACGACGGCGTTCCCGCTCGAAGCCCTCGACGCCGACACGAATCCCGCCGCCGGCGTCTTCGTGCCGGGCGGCTACTCGTTCTCGCTGGCCCTCTTCAATCCCGAGCGGCAGTACACCGTGACCGGAAATCCGTCCGGATACCCGCAGACGTTCGGCCTGACGCCGGGCACGGTCACGAGCAAGTCGACGCTCTTCCCGATGCCGGCGTTCGGCTACAACGTCCGGCCGAATGACATCAACGCGCTGACGTTCAACTTCACCGCGCACGGCGGAATGAACACCGACTACCGGACGAACACGTTCTACGGCGCGAACCACACCGGCGTCGACCTGGCCCAGATGTTCCTCACCGCCACGTACTCGCGGAAGATCACGCCGAACCAGTCCGTCGGCATCAGCGCCATCTTCGCCGAGCAGCGCTTCAAGGCCAGCGGCCTGGAGGCGTTCGCGCTCTTCTCCTCCGATCCCGACTGCCTGACCGGCAACGGCTACAAGTGGTCGCACGGCGCCGGCGTGAAGGTCGGCTACCTCGCCAAGCCGGTGCCGAAGCTGTCGATCGGCGCGTCGTACACGCCGACGATCAAGATGTCGAAGTTCGGCCAGTACTGCGGCCTCTTCGCGCAGGATGGGCGCTTCAACATCCCCGGCTCGCTCAGCGCCGGCCTCGCCTACCAGATCAGCGATCCGCTCACGGTGACGACGGACTTCCAGCGCATCCACTACAGCGACGTCGCCTCGGTCGGCAACACGCTGCTGCCGAACCTGATGACCGCACCCCTTGGCGCCGACGGCGGCGCCGGCTTCGGCTGGCGCGACATCAACGTCTACAAGCTCGGCGTGCAGTGGAAAGCGAGCGACACGTGGACGTGGCGCGCCGGCTTCTCGAAGGCCGACCAGCCGATCCCGTCGAGCGAGGTGCTCTTCAACATCCTCGCGCCGGGCGTGGTGCAGGAGCACATCACCTTCGGCTTCAGCAAGGCCACGGCGCCGGGCCGGTTCAACGTCGCCGTCATGTACGCGCCGCCGAAGACGGTGCGCGGCCCCAATCCGCTCGAAGTTCCGGGAGGACAGTCGATCGCCCTGAAGATGCACGAAACGGAGATCGAGTTCGGGTACTCTTTCGGCTTCTGAAGCCGATCGTCATCCTGAGCCGCGCAGACGGCGAAGGATCTCGTCGGCCGAGATCCTTCGCTGCGCTCAGGATGACGAAACTTTCGCTTCTCGTACTTCTCATCGCCTCGCCCGCCGCGGCCCACGATTTCTGGATCGAGCCGTCCTCGTTCCATCCCGCGGCGGGCGAGCGCATCGCCGTGGCCCTCCGCGTCGGCATGCACCTCCTCGGCGATCCGGTGCCGCGTGTCCCCGAGCTCATCGACAAGTTCTTCATCCGCGGCAACGGCGACGAGCGCCCCGTCGTCGGGCGCACGGGGATGGACCCGGCCGGCCTGGCCTTCGTTTCCGGTCCGGGGATGCACTGGATCGGCTACCAGAGCTTCCCGTCGCCGCTGACGCTCGACGCGAAGAAATTCGCCGAGTACCTGCGCGACGAAGGATTGCCGAACGTCCCGCAGGGACCGGAGCGCTTCTACCGCTGCGCGAAGGCGCTGCTCGACACGCCCGGCCCCTTGGCCAGGCTGCTCGACACGCCGCTCGGCTTCACCCTCGAGCTCGTGCCGCGCGCGAACCCGTACACGTCGCGCGAGCTGCCGCTCACGCTGCTCTTCCGCGGCAAGCCGCTGGCGAACGCGCAGGTCGCTGCGCTGCACAAAGACGAGGAGATCAAGCTCCGCACCGACGTGCGCGGCCGCGTCACGCTCCGTCTCGGCCGCCCCGGCTTCTGGATGATCAAGGCCGTGCACATGGAGCCGGCGCCGAAAGGCTCGGGCTTCGCATGGGAGAGCTGGTGGGCGTCGATGACGTTCGATCGGAAATGAAGATCGCGTATTGGATCACCACGATCATCATCGGGATGGAAACGCTCGCCGGCGGCGTGACCGATCTTCTGCACGGCCGGTCGATGCTCATCGCCGGCCCGAGCGTGGCCGACATCGTCACGCACCTCGGCTATCCGCTCTACGTCCTCACCATCCTCGGCCTCTGGAAGATCGCCGGCGCGATCGTGATCTTCGCCCCCGGCCTGCCGCGGCTCAAGGAGTGGGCGTACGCCGGCGTCGTCTTCGAGCTGACCGGCGCCGCCGCGTCGTGGGCCTTCCATGACGGCGCGACCGTCGAGCTGATCTCGCCGCTCGCGCTGGCCGCCATCGCCATCGCCTCATGGGCGCTAAGGCCTGAAGGGCGGGCTCTGCGCCCGCCCTTCAGGAAAACTACGGCCGGTACTCCGCGGCCTGAATGAAGCGCCCGTCGTTCGTCGAATTATTGACGACGACGGCATAGCACACCGCGTTGTCCGTCGGATCGAACTGCACGTAGCCGTTGGTGACGGGCACGTTCACGCCCGTCTGTCCCCACGCGTTCGGCGCGAGGTTGAGCGTGATCGTGCCGAGATTCCCGCCGAGGGTGTCGCGGATCGTCGCCGTCACCGTGTTGCCGTTGCCCGACTGGTCGGCACAGCCGATGTTCGTGCGCGACGTCGAGTCGACGGTGATCCCGGGCGCGAACGACCGCGAGCTCGAGCCCGCGAACTCCAGCGCCGGCACGGTCGTGCTGAAGCCGCCGGAGCGCACTTCGCTATTGACGATGATGCGGCTGTTCGGATCGCCCGTCGTCAGCCTGAGCGTGCCGCCGCCGGTGATGGCGAAGGCGTCGTGCAGGAAATTCGTATACGTCAGCACCTGGCTGGGGCCGAGCGAGATCACCCTGTCGGAGCGCGTGCCGCTGCCGTCGAAGAAGCTGGCAGTCACGGCGATCGTCGACGACGTCGGATTGAAGAGCGCCAGGTAGCTCGTGAACTGCGCGCCGTTGGCGCCGATGACGTTGGCGACGACCGGGATCGTCGTTCGGTCGGAGGCGAAGCTGTCGTTCGGCGCCGTCCTGTGCGTCTGCGCCAGCGCCGCCGTCGAGATGAGTGTCAGAAGAACTATCAATCGTTTCATGGTCGTCTCCTCACTGGCAGGGCTGCGGCTGATTCGGGTCGGGGATCACCGGCGTCACGACCGAGTTCGTCCCGCCGTGGCCCTGCAGCAGCCCCTGATGCGGCGGCGCCAGGAACGGGAAGCGTGGCAGGAAATCCTTGTCGTTCGTCTCGACGCCCTTGGCCAGGCCGGCGCCGGGGTCGCCGGCGGCGATGAGGCTGATCAGCACGGAGTTGACGTTGACGTTGTGCATGTTGGCCTTCGGTCCGCCGCCGAGGCGCCGGCCGTTCGGGAATGCCGAGTCGGTCGCGGCGTCGAGGGTGATGACGTCGCCGGTCGAGCCGTCGGCCACCGGGATCGGCCGGCCGAGGTTGATGGCGTTGATGATGTCGAGGCGCGGTCCCTTCAGCGTCTGCACCGCCGAGGCGGGCACGCCGAGGGCCTTGTAGACGCCGAGTGCGTCGAGGTCGCGCACGAGCACGGGGAAGAGCACGTCGTTGCCAAAGCGCGACACGTCCTTCATCGGATCGGTGTGGAGGTAGAGCGTCTGGCGCTGCGTGCCGACCAGGCCGGCGTTGAACAGCGGCAGGGCGTTGCGGCCCACCTGCACGAAATTGCCGGAGCCGCGCAGGCCGGTCACGATGTTGGACGCGTCGACGGTCTGCGTGGCCTGGCGGCTGATGCTGACCCAGACGCGCAGCAGGCTGTCGACGGAGGTCTTGTCGAGCGTGCCGTTGTGGGGGATGCCGTTCGGGAAGAGCTCGCTCGTCGGCAGCTCCAGGGCGATCGACGAGACGTTGTAGCCGGTGAAGACGTCCTCGATGGGCGTCTTGCGCGCGCCGGCGACGCCGCCGAGGTCGCCCGCGCCGAGGTTGACGAGGTCGAAGATGCCCTTCTCGTCGAGCTGGTACGGGTCGTCGAAGTCGCCGGCGATGATGCGGGCGCCGTTCGAGAGCGGGGCGATGAAGGTGTCGATGAAGTTCTGGTCGTACAGCCCGTTCTCGCGGCTGGAGCGATCGCCGGAGTCGTAGCCTTTGAACGGTCCGAGGCCGTAGACGAGACGATCGGTCTGCGGGCCGTGGTTGTTCGGAAGGACCGGGAGGTTCGTACCCAAGGGGCCGGAACTGGGGTGACTCTCCCGGCCGTTCACCAGGCGCGTGACGGTCATGGTCTCG
>JBKOUP010000108.1:0-5464 GCA_046723495.1 Acidobacteriota bacterium | reverse complement strand
AGCGGCCCTTCCAGCGTGCGCAGCAGCTCGGCGCGCAGCTTCGGCGTGATGCGCTCGTCGGCGTCGATGATGAAAATCCAGTCGTGCGCGGCGCGGTCGATGGCGTAGTTCTTCTGCGACGCGGCGCCGAGGTATTCGCGCTGCTCGATGCGCACGCGCGGGAACTTCTGGCGGATGAGCTCCACGCTGCCGTCGGTCGAGAACGAGTCCATGACGTAGATCTCGTCCGCCCACTCGACCGAGCGGATGCACTCCTCGATGTAGTCGAGCTCGTTGAGGATGTGGATGATCGCGGAAACCCGCGGGCGAGACATGCCGTAGAGTCTATGCCGATGAAACAGCTCGCGTTGCTCACTCTTTTCGTTGCCACCGGCGCGCTCGCCGCGCCCCGCCACTACACGATGAACCTTGGCGCGAACCGCGCCGGCGGCATGACCGTGACGCAGGACGGCGGCGCGACGGTGGTCGACTTCGAGTTCAACGACCGCGGCCGCGGCCCGAAGTCGCACGCCGTCTACAAGCTCGACAAGGATGGGCTGCCGGCCGACGTCACCATCACCGGCAACGACTATCTGAAGTCGCCGGTCAGCGAGCGCTTCACGATGAAGGACGGCGTGGCCACGTGGAAGAACGACGCCGAGTCGGGCACGTCGAAGACGCGCGGCTTCTACATCAGCATGAATGGCGCGGCCGAGGAGGAGGCCATGCTGGCGCGGGCGCTGCTGAAAGCGCCGGGGAAAACGCTGGCACTGCTGCCGGCGGGACAGGCGTCGATCCGGAAGCTCACCGACGCGAACGTCACGGTCGAGGGAAAGAAAAAGCACGTCATCGCCTACGCCGTCACGGGGCTCGGCTTCCAGCCCGATCCGATCTGGCTCGAAGACGACGGAGAGCTCTTCGCCAGCGCGTCGTCGTGGGCGCAGATCGTCACCGATCCGTGGATGCCCGTCGCCGAGCAGCTCGTCAAGACGGACCAGAAAGCGCGCGAAGCGGAGACCGCGCAGACCGCGCAGCGCCTCACGCACAAGCCGAAGAACGGCACGCTCGTCGTCACCAACGCCCGGCTCTTCGATCCCGCCACGCTGAAGGTCACGCCGAACACGACCATCGTCGTGCGCGGCAACAAGATCGAGGCCGCCGGCACCGACGTCGCCGTCCCGGCCGACGCCACGCGCATCGACGCCGCCGGCAAGACCGTCATTCCCGGGCTGTGGGACATGCACGTCCACCTCAGCGCCGGCGACGGGCTGCTCGACATCGCCAACGGCGTGACCACGGTGCGCGATCTCGCCAACGACATCGACTTCCTCACCGGCTTGCGCAAGAAATTCGAGGACGGCAGCGCCGTCGGCCCGCACGTGCTGATGGCCGGCTTCATGGACGGGCCGGGGCCGTACGCCGGGCCGACGAAGGTCCTCGTCTCCACGCCCGAGGAAGCGGTGACGTGGGTCGACAAGTACAAGAGCCTCGGCTACGAGCAGATCAAGATCTACAGCTCGGTCAAGCCGGAGCTCGTGCCGGTCATTGCCAAGCGCGCGCACGAGCTCGGGCTGCGCGTGAGCGGCCACGTCCCCGCGTTCATGCGCGCCGAGGACGCCGTGCGCGACGGCTACGACGAGATCCAGCACGCCAACTTCCTGATGCTGCAGTTCTGGCCGGACGTGAAGGACACACGCACGCCGTCGCGCTTCACGGCCGTGGCCGAGCGCGGCGCGGCGCTCGACTTGTCTTCGCCGGAGGCGCGCGCGTTCATCGACCTGCTCAAGCAGCACCACACCGTCTCCGACCCGACCGTCAGCATCTTCGAAGGGATGTTCGTGGCGCGCAAAGGAGAGGTCTCGCCGGTCTACGCGGCCATCGCCGGCCGGCTGCCGCCGCAGGTGCGCCGCGGCGCGCTCACGGGCGGGCTGCCGGTCCCCGAGGGGAAGGACCAGGCCTACCGCGACGCGTTCAAGAAGATGCTGGAGCTGGTCGGGCTGCTGCACCGCGAAGGGATCACCATCGTCGCCGGCACCGACGACCTCGCCGGCTTCACGCTGCATCGCGAGCTCGAGAACTACGTGCGCGCCGGGATCCCGCCGGCCGAGGTGCTGCGGATCGCCACGCTCGGCGCGGCGACGGTCATGCACCACGAGAAGGAGAGCGGCTCGGTGGCGCCCGGGAAGATCGCCGACTTCGACATCATCGACGGCGATCCGACGACGAACATCAGCGACGTGCGGAAGGTGCGCACGGTGGTGAAGGGCGGGAACGTGTTCGACGCGGCGGAGGTGGATCGGGAGTTGGGGGTGGTGCCGTGAGCCTGTTAGGTTGTTAGGTTCTTAGGTTCTTAGGTTGTTAGGTTCTTAGTTCTTGGTTCTTAGTTCTTAGAACTTAACAACTTAAGAACCTAACAACCTAAGAACTAAGAACTAAGAACTAAGAACCAAGAACTAAGAACTAAGAACTAAGAACTAAGAACTAAGAACTAAGAACTAAGAACTAAGAACTAAGAACCAAGAACCAAGAACCCATGACGACTCGCCGCTTCCTCCTCGCCGCCGCTATCCTGCTCTGCCTCACGGCGGCGCGGCAGCGAGCGGTGTCGCCGCCGGCGGGGCGGCAGCCGATCGGCGATGTGTTCAGCGCCGCGAACCCGCGCGAGGTTACCTCGACGCATCTGTCGCTCGACCTCACCGTCGACTTCGACGCCCAGGTGCTCCGCGGCTCGGTCACGCACACGCTCCTGCACCGCACCGCGGCGCGCCAGCTCATCCTCGACACGAACGGGCTCGACGTCGACGCGGTCACCGCGGACGGCGCGCCGGCAACGTGGTCGTTCGGCGCGAGCGCGGCGAACGGCACGCCGATGATCATCGCCGTCGACCCGGGCACGAAGTCGGTGCGCGTCGACTACCACACCCGTCCCGACGCCCTCGGCCTGCACTGGCTGACCGCGCAGCAGACGCGCGCCGGCTCGCTGCCGGCGCTGTGGAGCGAGAACGAGCCCGACATGGCCCGCTCCTGGATTCCGCTGCAGGACACGCCGTTCGTGCGCGCGACGTACGACGCCACGATTCACGCGCCTGCCGGCGAGCTGGCGCTGATGAGCGCCGCGAACAATCCGGCCGCGGCGAACGCCACCGGCCTCTACGCGTTCTCGATGCCGCATCCGATCCCGTCGTATCTGATCGCGCTCACCGTGGCCCGCTACGAGTTCCGCCCCCTCGGCGACCGCAGCGGCGTCTACGTCGAGGAGGGCTTCGGCGACGACGCTGCGTACGAGATGCAGTTCGTGCCGGCCATGCTCTCGGCGGCCGAGAGCGTGATGGGCGCCTATCCCTTCGAGCGCTACGACCTCGTCTTTCCGCCGCGGTTCACGGGCGGGATGGAGAACCCGGAGCTCAATTTCATCAGCCAGGACGCCGTCACCGGCAATCACCTGCCGGTCATCGTGCCGAGCGGACTGATCGCCCACGAGCTTTCGCATTCGTGGTTCGGCGACCGGATGACCTGCGCGGAGTGGAACGACCTCTGGCTCAACGAAGGCTTCGCCACGTACTACACGAAGCGTGTCGAAGAAGCGATGGGAGCGGCGGAGCAGGCGGTGTTCGAGCTGTACACCGACCGCGTTGCGCTCGATCAGTACCTGGCCACGAAGCCGGCGGACCGCCTGACCGTGCTGCATCGCACGTTCGCCGGCAGCGAGCGGCCGCAGTTCACGATCATCTGGTACCAGAAGGGGGAGATGTTCCTGAAAACGCTCGAGGACCGGATGGGACGCCCGGCCTTCGACGCCTTCATCGCCGACTACGAGCACATCCATCCGTTCCACTGGGTCGACGACGTGGAGCTGAAGGCATCGCTGCAATCCGATCCCGGCGGCCTCCAGCTCGACGACTGGATGTACGGCAGCGGGCTGCCGTCGAACGTCTCGCCGCGGCCGGTATCGTCGATCGGGCAGCGCGTCGAGGCGCAGGCGAATGCGTTCCGCGCCGGCACGCGAGCGCCGGCGCTCGACACGGCAGGCTGGGGAGCGAACGAGTTCCCCTACTTCCTGCAATTGATCCAGGACGTCACCGTCCCGCGCATGGCGGAGCTCGACGCGGCGTTCGGTTTCTCGCAGCTGAACACGCCGCCTCTGTACTGGCTCCTCGCGGCGGCGAGGTCGCTCGACGCCGCCAGCCGCGCGCTCCTCGACCGGTATCTCGCCCGCGGAACGCCGGGATCGCTCGGGGTCTGGAACACGCTCGCGCAGACGGCGAACGGCCGCGCCTACGCGGTGCCGCTGTTCAATCAGGTCCGCGGCGTCTACGACTCGGCCTCGCAGAAAACGATCGCGAGCTATCTGAAGGTGCCTTGAACGCCAAATGGCCGCCGCATGTCCGGCGAGTCGAACTGGCGGACGGCACGCCCGCCGTTCTGAAGCTCACCGAAACGGCAGCGCAGGAGGCCGCCGCGCTGCGCGCCTTCGACGGCCGCGGCTCCGTCCGATTGCTCGCCTACGATTCCGGCGCGCTGTTGCTCGAGCGCGCGGAGCCGGGACACGACCTGTCGCAGCTCGCCGTTGCCGACGACCGGAAGGCCACGAGCATCGCTGCGACCGTCGCGCGCCGGCTCGCGCGCGAGGCTCCGGAAGGCTTTCCATCCGTCGCGTCCTGGGAATCCGACCTCGCGGGCGATGAGCACGCGTCCGCGGTGTTCCGGCAACTCGTCGGATCGATGCCGCAGACGTTCCTCCTCCACGGCGATCTTCACCACTTCAACATCCTCGCGGCCGGCGACGGGTGGCTCGCCATCGATCCGAAGGGCATCGTCGGCGAGCGCGCCTGCGAGATCGGACCGTTGCTGCTGAATCCGGTCGGTGTGCTGGACCTCGCCGCGATCCTCAATCGCCGAATCGACCAGCTCTCCGAGGAGCTCGAGCTCGATCGGGAGCGGGCGCGCGCCTGGGCATTCGTCCGCGCCGTCCTGGCCATCTCCTGGGCGCGGCAGGATCGCTCCGAAGTCCCGCCGGTCTGGCTGACGTGCGCGGACGTCCTGCGTCAGAACGTGTAATGCATGCTTTTCCGGCCGCGCCACGTTGTCTATGCATGCGTTTCCTATCTCTGGCGCCGGTCATTCTCCTGATCGCATTCACCGCTCGCGCCGCCGATCTCTCCGCGTACACGGGCAACTACGCGCTTGGCCATCGGACGCTGGCGATCGCGGAATGGGAAGTGGACCCCGCGGCGCCCCACGTCTTGGCGTTCACCGATTTGAGCTCCGGCCGCTTTGGCGTGCTCGACGAAGTCGGGCCCGGCGCATATTCGCTCCATGAAGGCGTGATGAGCGGTCCGGAGGCGGCGCGACTGCGGTTCGCGCCGGGAGCGCTCACGTTCACTGCCGCGGGCAGGAAGCCGCGGACGGCGAAACGCATCCCGCACCGAACGATCGAGACGACGATCCACTCCGATGGCGCCCAGCTGCACGCGACGTTGTTCCT
>JBKOUP010000189.1:0-6441 GCA_046723495.1 Acidobacteriota bacterium | reverse complement strand
CGCGAGACGCGTCCCCACCGGCCGGCGGGACGCCAGCGCGACAATCAACCCCCCTACGATCGAATAGAGCCCGATGTCGAAGCTGAAGAAGAGCGTGACGCCGGCGGCGACGCCGCTGAGGACGAAGAGCGCTTTCGATTTCCGGCGCAGCGCGGCGAGGAGCAGGGCGAGGACGAGGATCTCCCACAGCTCGCGCTCGTTGTCGACGGTGGTGACGGCGCCGAGAAGCATGACCAGCGACGCCAGCGGGATGGAGTCGAAGATGGCCATGCCGACGAACCAAAGCGCCGGCACGGCGAACGAGCCGAGAATGACGGGGCGCGCGAGCGCGATCTCGACGTGGCGGCCGAAGAGCTGGAAGAGCCAGGCGTCGAGCTGGCCGTCTTCGAGCAGGCCGTGGAGGACGAAGACGTCGCGGTACGGGACCTTGCCGCGCAGGTAGTCGAAGGCGGGGCCGAGGGACTCGCCGCGGTGGAAGAGGTCGATCCACTGCGCTAGCGCCGCGGTCGAGGCGTAGCTGAGGCAGTAGAGCAGCATGGGGATGATGACGTAGGCGGTGACGTTGCGGACCTGCGTTTCGTCGACCGGTTTGTTGCCGCGCAGCACGAGCAGAATCGCGATGAACGTCACCGCCATGACGGTGGAGATGGCGATGTGCGCCGGAACGAAGCGGAGGCCGAGCGCCGGGAGGATGACGAGCGGCAACGCGCCGGCGGCGACGCGCTGGAAGGCGACTTCGAGATCGACGCCGAGGGTGAAGGAGGCGATGCGGGCGATGAGCGCGAACGCGCACCAGAAGAGGACGACGAAGAAGCCGGCGAAGACGATCTCGAGGAAGAGCGTGGCCACGTGCCCGATGCGGTGCCACGTGCCGATGTAGAAGAAGAGGATCCACGCAAAGGCCTCGGTGACAATGAGGGCGTTGAAGGCTCGTTGTTGCAGGAGTTGGCGGAGCCACCGTGTTCGCTGCACGAGGAGCAGGGCTCGTGGGCCGAGCTGGGAGGCGGCGAGGGGGATGATGAGGGGCCAGCCCCATTTGAACGTGGTGAGATAGAGGAAGGGGGCGAGGAAGAAGGGGCCGACGAAGAGGGCGGACGCGAGACGCGTCCGCGCCAGCTCGCGGGACGCGAGCGTTCCGAGTCTGAAAAACAAGATCGTCAGCGGCGGGACGAGGACGAAAAACAACAACGCCGTGAGGTAGTCGCGGAGCTTCGAGGCCCCTTCGACGGTGACGCGGCCGACGGCGACCGGCGGCGTCGGCGGCACGGCGCGCAGGAGCTGCGTCGCGCCGAGAAAGATGCCGCAGGCGAAGAAGAAGGCGGCCAGCCAGAGAAGGGCTCGGAAGACGCGCGACACGCGCGGAGTGTAAGTCAGAAGGCAGAGGGCAGAAGGCAGAAGTCCCCTCTGACTTCTGCCCTTTGACTTCTGACTTACCTCGTCAATCGAGCGACGACCGCATCGTGTAACGCAGCAATCGTGGCAGAAGCCGCCTCCACGTCCACCGCCCGCCCGTGCCGCCGGATCGCCTCGCTCGTGATCGGGCCGATCGACGCGACGATCGCCCCGTTCGCGCTGCCGCCGCTGGCGAAGAAGTTGTCGACGGTCGACGCGCTCGTGAACGTGACGACGTCGATGTCGTGCAGCTCGTCCTGGTCGTGCGTGGCCGGAACGTTGCGGTAGGCGACCGCGAGGTGCACGTCGCCGCCACGTTTGCGGAGGTCGTCGAGGAGATCGTCGCGTCCTTCCTGGGCGCGGATGATGGCCACGCGGCCGGGCTGGGCGGGCATCAGCGGGATCAACGCCGAGGACATGAACTTGTCGGGGACGATGTCGGGAGCGATGCCGTGCGCGCGCAGCGCGGCCGCGGTCGACTCGCCGACGGCGGCGACCTTCGCCGAGATCGAGCGCACATCCTTGCCGCGAGCGAAGAGGCGCTCGAAGAACGCGCTCACGCCGTTCGTCGAGGTGAAGATCAGCCAGTCCCACGCTTCGTCGACGGCACGGTCGAGTGAGTCCCACGATGATGGCGGCACGATCTCGATCGTCGGGAACTGCACGACCTGCGCGCCGCTCTCCTCGAAGAGACGCTTCAAATCCGAGGCCTGCTCGCGCGCGCGCGTGACGACGACGCGGCGGCCGAAGAGCGGCTTCGACTCGAACCAGTTGATGACGTCGTGGAGCTGCACGACCTCGCCGACGACGATGAGCGCCGGCGGCTCGATCTTCGCCTCCGCGGCGCGGGCCTCGATGTCGTCGAGCGTCCCGGCCACGGTGCGCTGCTCCGGCCGCGTCGCGTGCGAGATCACCGCAACGCGGCGCGCGCCGGGCACGCCGTGCTCGCGCAGCTTGCGCGCGATCAGCGGCAGGTTGGCCAGTCCCATCATGAAGACGATCGTCCCGTTGAGCTGCGCGAGCGCGGCCCACTGGATGCCGGTCGATTCCTCGCTCTCGTGCCCCGTCACGAGCGTCACCGACGTCGCGTGGGCGCGGTGCGTGACCGGGATGCCGGCGTAGGCGGGCCCGGCGATCGAGGAGGAGATGCCGGGGACGATCTCGAACTCCACGCCGGCCGCGACCAGCTCCTCTGCCTCTTCGCCGCCGCGGCCGAAGACGAACGGGTCGCCGCCTTTGAGGCGCACGACGCGCTTCCCCTTCTTCGCCTCGTCGACGAGGAGTTGATTGATCTGGTCCTGCGGCAGCGTGTGCGCGCTGGCGCGCTTGCCGACGTAGACGACCTGCGCGGATTTCGGGAAGCGGGCCACGATCTCGCGGGAGACGAGGGCGTCGCAGGCGATGAGATCCGCGCCGGCGATCAGCTCCGCGGCGCGCAGCGTCAGCAGCCCGGGATCGCCCGGACCGGCGCCGACGAGAAAGACTTTTCCGTTGCTCACTTCAGCAGCTCCATGGCCCCGCGGTCGACGAGCTCGTCGAACACTTCCTGCACGACGGCCTCGGCCTCGTCGCCGTCGCGGACCACGCGCAGGTGGCGGTCGCCTTCGATCTCCCCGAAGAACGCGCGGATCTTGACGTGCCCGTTGACGGTGGCGTGCACGGCGACGGCGGAGTAGCAGTCGAGGGCCTCGCCGAATTTCTGCAGCACGCCGCGCTCGGCGAGGGCGGCGATCTCGCTGGGCCGGTGATTGATCGCGGCAGCGGCCTCGGCGGCGCGCCCATCGTCCTTGTTGCACTCGATGCCGACGATTCCCTGTCCCGCGGCCGGCACCATCTGGTCGACGTCGAACTGGGCGGTGATCTCGCTCGAACGGCCGAGCCGGATCAAACCGGCCGAGGCGAGAACGGCGCCGTCGTAGAGACCGGCGCGGAGCTTGTTGATGCGCGTGTCGACGTTGCCGCGCATCTCCTCCAGCTTCAGCGACGGGAAGAGCAGGCGCAGTTGCGCGCGGCGCCTTGGCGCGCTCGTGCCGACGACGGCGCCACCGCGCAGATCCTCGATGCGCGTGCCGTCGAGCTGCACCCAGGCGTCGCGGGCGTCGGCGCGCTCCAGGAATCCGGCCAGCGCGAAGTCGGCGGGGATGATCGACGGCACGTCCTTGAGCGAGTGCACGGCGATGTCGATCTCGCGCCGCGCCAGCGCCTCTTCGAGCTCCTTGATGAACAGCCCCTTGCCGCCGATCGAGGCCAGCGACGTGTCGGTGCGCTTGTCGCCCGTCGTCTTGATCGTGACGATCTCCGTGCGGTAGCCGGCCTCGGCCAGCCGGTTCGAGACCTCGTTGGCCTGCCACAGCGCGAGCTGGCTGCCGCGCGTTCCGATGCGGATCGTCTCGCTCATCGCAGGCCGAAGATCTTCCGAATGGTTTTGCGCAGCGTTTCCCGCTGCTCCTGCGGCTCGTCCGCTTCCTTCAGCTGCAAGATCGGGTAGTGGAGGATCTTGTTGACGAGCTGCGTGGTCATCATCTCGATCGCTTCGTGCTGCTCGGCGGTCATCGGGCCGGCGCGGCGGAGGCACTTCTCCAGCTCCGCGGCGCGGATCTCCTCGAGGCGCTGCTGCAGCTCGACGATGGTCGGCACGGCGTCCTGCGCGGCCAGGCGTCGGCGGAAGCCGTCGACCTCCTTGGCCACGATCTCTTCCGCCTGCTGCGCTTTCTTCGCCCGCAGTTCGCGGTTCGACTCGGCGACGAGCTGGAGGTCGTCGATGTTGTAGAGGTATGCGCCGTCGACTTTGGCGATGGCGGGATCGATGTTGCGCGGCACGCTGAGATCGATGAGGAAGAGGTTCTTCATCTTGCGCGTGGCCAGGGCGCGCTCGACTTGGGCGCGCTCGATGACGAAATGCGGCGCGGCGGTGGAGGCGATGACGATGTCGCACGTGGCCAGGAACGGCTCGATGGCGCTGAACTGGATGGCCTCGCCGCCGAAGCGCTCGGCCAGCTGCAGGCCGCGCTCGTAGGCGCGGTTGGCGACGAAGATCTGGCGCACGCCGGAGCCGGCGAGGTTCTCGGCGGTGAGCTCGCCGATCTCGCCCGCGCCGAGGAGGAGGGCCTGGAGGCCGTCGAGATCGCCGAAGATTTTCTTCGCCAGCTCGACCGCGGCGTAGGGGACGGAGACAGCGTGCTCGCCGATGCCGGTGTCGGTGCGCACGCGCTTGGCCACGCGCATGGTCTGCTCGAAGACCTGTCCGAGGAGCGGGTCGAGCGCGCCGCAGCGCTGGCTGGCCAGGAAGGCGGCGCGGACCTGGCCGTGGATCTGCGGCTCGCCGAGGATCATGGAGTCGAGGCCGGAGGCGACGCGGAAGAGGTGCTTGACGACGTCGCCGTGGCGAAGGATGTAGAGGTGCTTCTCGATCTCGGCGCGCTCGGCGCCGGCGCGCTCGGCGAGCCAGAGGACGAGCGACTCGATGACGTCCTCGTTCGTCGCGGAGACGAAGGTCTCGACGCGGTTGCACGTGGAGACGATGGCCGCGCCGTCGACGCCGTTCATGGCCGTGAGCGAGTCGATGAGCTCCGGCAGCCTGGCCTCGGCCACGCTCAGGCGCTCGCGCACGTGCACGGGGGCGGTGCGGTGGTTGAGGCCGATGGCGATCAGGGCCATGGCATCACCTCACACATGGCGAATCCCCAAAATCGCAACGACCACTGCGACCACCGCGCAGGCGGAGATCACGATCGTCCGCCGCCCGCGGTAGACGCCGCTGATGTACGTCTGCAGCAGCGTGGCGAAGAGGACCCAGGCCACGATCGCGCCGACCTGCTTGACGCGAAGGTCGAGCAGCTCCGCGGTCGTGCGGTACGACCAGAGGATCCCGGTCAGAAGGCCGAGGGTGTAGATGCTGAAGCCGACGGCGAGGGCGCGGTAGCTCAGCGTCCGGCAGACGTTGAGGCTCGGGATCCACTCCCACAGCCGCCCGCGCTGCTTCGATTTGAGGGAGCGGTCCTGCATCCAGGCCAGGGCGTTGAAGGCCACGCCGATGAGCAGCGCGGCCACGCCGACCGTCGAAAGAAGGATGTGCGTGGTGAAGAGCTTCGACTGCGCCTTCGCGGCGAAGACGAACGGCTCGTGCACGACGGCGGCGACGGTCAGGAGCATCAGCACGAGCGGGTAGACGAAGAACGACGCCGCCTGCACGCGGTATTTGAAGAGGAGCACGAGCTCGACGACGAAGATCGTCCAGGAGAGGAATGCCGCGGTCTCGGGGAGGTTCGTCAGCGGCGGATGATGCGTGCGCACGCAGATGGAGCCGATCCAGACGGTGTGGCTGACGAAGCCGGCGATCATCAGCACGAGCGCCGGCGTCTGCAAGCTTCGCCCGAACAGCGACGCGAGCGCGACCAGGGTGCCGGCCGCGTAGAGGCCGAGGGCGAGGTAGAGGGTCAGGTTCGGGCTCATGCGAATTTCTTGCAGAAGACGATTTTGTCGCACTCGATGCGATAGAAGTCCTTGATGCGCGAGATCTCGTCGTATCCGCTGCGCTGGTAAAAGCGCAACGTCGGCGCATAACTTTCCTTCGACGACGTTTCGATGAGGAGCATCCGCCCGCGCTGGCGGCGGACTTCGTTCTCCACGAAGCGGAGGAGGAGCTGGCCGAAGCCCTGCCCCTGGTGCCGCGGGTCGACGGCGATCCAGTAGAGGTCGAAGACGCCTTCGGTCTTCGGCGTGGCCCCGTAAGTGACGTAGCCCTGGACCATGCGGCTGGGCCCGCTTTCGGGCGACTCGAGGACGAAGGTGAGGTACTCGGCGCGGGCGCCGTCGTCGAGGGAGTGGTCGACGAGGTCGACGGCGGCCCGGATCTCGTCGTCCGTAAATCGCGCCACGGCAACGAGGATCTCGCGGATGCGCGCGCGATCGCGCGCTTCGGCCGGACGGATTTTCATCGGACTGGCGACATCATAAATAATCTTCGGGGCCGTCGCGCGCTGCATCGCGAATGCAGGGTATGGCGCGGGGAAAACGGGGCCAAACAGAAGGGATCACATCGCTCTGTGA
>JBKOUP010000396.1:0-9451 GCA_046723495.1 Acidobacteriota bacterium | reverse complement strand
GGAGAACGCCGCGAAGCGAGCCGTATAGATCTGCGCCCCGCGCCCTCCGTTCCGCCCCCTTATTTTGTGATAGTTTTCGCCGCCTCGACGCAGGGTTGGCATCTCATCTGAACCTGAGCACGGCAGGGCGGCCAATGTTTGATGACGTACTGATTGAATCGGCCCACAAAGACCGCGGAAAAGGCGGCTGGCTGACGATGGCGATCTCCGCGATCGTGCACATCGCCATCATCGGCGCGGTCATCGCGGCAGGCCTTTACGTCAAGAAGAACCCCGAGGTCATCGTCAAGCCGATCCGGGCGTACATGGTCTCGGCTCCCCCACCGCCGCCGCCCCCGCCGCCCGCCGCGTCGGCATCGCACGCGTCGACGGCGCATGTGCAGCCGACGCGGGAGGTCCCGCAGTTCCACCAGCCGAGGGAGGTCCCGCATGAAGTGCCGCAGTCGGAGAACAGCGACACGTCCGGACAAAACGAGGGCGTGGTCGGTGGCCAGGTCGGAGGCGTGAAAGGCGGTGTCGTCGGCGGAGTGGTCGGCGGCGTCGTCGGCGGCACGCTCGGTGGTCAGCTCGGTGGTCAGCTCGGCGGCACGGGCGACCGTCCGATGCGCGTCGGCGGCGACGTCAAGCCGCCCGTGGCCACCACGCGCATCGAGCCGCAGTACACCGAGGTGGCGCGCAAGGCCCGCATCGAAGGCATCGTCATCATCGAAGCGATCATCGACGCCCGCGGCAACGTCACCGACGTGCGCGTGCTCAAGCCGCTGCCCATGGGCCTCGACAACGCCGCCCTCGAGGCGGTCAAGCGCTGGAAATTCAATCCCGGCACGCTCAACGGACAACCGGTCCCGGTCATCTTCAATCTGACGGTCAACTTCCGTCTGCAATAGAGGAGAGGCGCAATGCAAGGAATGGAAACGAGCTTCAGCCTGATCGGAATGTGGCACTCGATGAACTGGGTGGCCAAGGGCGTGGTCATCGTCCTGGCTCTCATGTCCATCTGGTCGCTGACGATCGCCATCGAGCGGCTGTGGCGCTTTCAGAAGGCGAAGCGGGAGTCGCTGGCGGTGGCGCTCGGCGTGACGCCGCTCCTCAAGCAGCACAAGCTCAACGAGGCCATCGCCTTCGCCAGCGACAAGCGCTTCCAGCACAGCCACCTGGCGCGGGTGCTGAAAGCCGGCCTGACGGAGTTCCAGTACCAGGCCAACGAGCAGTTGCCCGACGACTTCGACCTCGTCGAGTCGGGCAAACGGGCCATCGACCGGGAGACGCTCATGACCACCGCGGAGATGAAGAAAGGCCTCGGCAATCTGGCCACGATCTCCACGACGGCGCCGTTCGTCGGCCTCTTCGGCACGGTGGCCGGCATCATCCACGCCTTCCAGGGCATGGCCCTCACCGGCTCCGGCGGCCTCGGCGCCGTCTCCGCCGGCATCGCCGAGGCCCTCGTCACCACGGCCTTCGGCCTCTTCGTGGCCATCCCGGCGGTGTGGCTGTACAACTACTTCCTGAACAAGGTCGACCGCTTCCAGGTGGAGATGTCGAACTCGTCGTCGCAGCTGATCGACTACTTCATCAAGAACGAGGCCCGGGCGCGGATGCAGTCGGCGCGGGTCTCGGCGGCGCGGACGTAACGGAGGCGGGCGATGGCATTCGGGCCCGGCGGCGGCAGCCCCGACGAAATCAAAGGCGACATCAACGTGACGCCGCTCGTCGACGTCTGCCTGGTACTGCTCATCATCTTCATGGTCGTGACGCCGATGCTGCAGTCGGGCGTCGACGTGCTTCTCCCCGAAGGACCGCATTCGACGAAGAAGCCGGGGAAGGAAGGCGACCTGGTGATCTCCATCAAGCAGGACGGCACGGTCTTCGTCGGGCAGGACTGGATCCCCGACCGCGATCTGCCGCGCTACCTGAAGGCGGAGCACGACAAGGACCCCTCGCGGGCGGTGATGCTGAAAGCCGACAAGCGCATCAACTTCGGACGCGTGCGCTTCGTGATGAAGGCCGCCAATGAGGCGAACTTCAGCGGCATGGCCATCCTCACCCAGAACCAGCAGGCCGGCGAGCAGATCGCCCGAGGGAGAGGCTAGCGATGGCAATGAGCGCCAGCGGAGGCCAGGGCGTCCGGAGCGAGATCAACATCACGCCGCTCGTCGACGTGGTGCTGGTGCTGCTGATCATCTTCATGGTGGCCACGCCGATCCTGCAGATGGGACTCGACGTCGAGGTGCCGCCGAAGGTGGAGGTGACTGGTGCGCCGCCGCCGTCGGAGCAGAACCAGCTGGTGATCACGATCAAGTCGGACGGGATGTACCTGAACACGCAGAAGGTGAATTCGCCGCAGGAGCTGGCGAACATGATCGGCGCGCAGATGCGCAGCCGGCCGCCATCGGACAAGGTCGTGTTCATCAACGCCGAGGACAACCAGGCCTTCGACAAGGCGGTCGTGGCCATGGACGCCGCGCGCGAGGGCGGCGCGATGAAGATCGGATTCCTGACGGAGCCGCCGGGAAAGTAAGAAGGCAGAGGGCAGAAGGCAGAAGTCCTCCGGTTCACGACGACGACTTCTGCCTTCTGACTTCTGCCTTCTGATTTTGATTGGCGGAGGCGCGTCGGAATCGAACCAACCCTTCGACGCTTCCGCGCCGAAACAACGGTTTTGAAGACCGCGGAGGCCACCAGACCCCATTCGCCTCCATTCGGAGAGCGCGGATGGTAACGTTGCCGCGCGTGTCCGCTATTGCATACGACTGGCCGTATGAGTTCGTGAGCTTCATCGTCTTCGCCATCGGCGCCGTCGTCGGCTCCTTCCTCAACGTCGTCATCCACCGCTACCCGCGCGAGGAATCGGTCGTCTTCCCGCCGAGCCGCTGTCCGAACTGCCACGCCCTCATCCGCTGGCACGACAACGTCCCCATCCTCGGCTGGCTGTGGCTCGGCGGCCGCTGCCGCGACTGCCGCGCGGCCATCTCGCCGCGCTATCCGCTCGTCGAGCTGGCGAATGCCCTCTTCTATCTCGCCCTCTTCGAGCGCACCGGGCTCTCCCTGTCGTTCGTGCCGCTGGCCGCGCTCGTCTCCATGACCATCGTTCTCATCTACATCGACGCCGAGATCCAGATCCTGCCGAACGCCATCACCTACCCCGGCGTCCTCGTCGGCTTCGCCATCGGCTTTCTGCCGCCGTTCGACGAGTCCATGCTGACCTCCGACTCGATCCTCTCCTCCGCCATCGGCGCCGCCGTCGGGGCCGGCTTCCTTCTCTTCGTCGCCCTCGCCTACAAGCTCGTGCGCCGCATCGAAGGGATGGGATTCGGCGACGTGAAGATGATGGCCATGGTCGGTGCCGCGCTCGGGTGGGAGGGCGTCTTCCTGGTCATCCTCGTCGGCTCGATCCTCGGCACCGTCATCGGCGTGCCGATCGCGCTGCGCACGGAGAAGCGCATGCAGTACCCGCTCCCCTTCGGCGTCTTCCTCGGTCTGGGCACGCTGGTCATCCTCTTCTTCGGGCACGCGCTCGAGGCGGCGTGGGCGGCGCTGCTGCTGCCGCGTTAAACTCCGGCCCATGGTTGCGAATGCGCCCACGGCGCGGCCGCTGCAGCGCGAGATCCGCGTCCTCGTCCGCGCGCTGATCGTCTTCCTCTTCACCCTCATCGTGGCCTTGCTCGCCCTCGTCCTCACCCTGGTGCGCTCGAATCGCTTCGTGGCCATGGCCGACAACGTCCGCGACGCCGTGGCCCCCATCGCCGGCAGCGTCTCCTCCGCCGACCTGCAGGCACGCCTCGAGCTGCTCCATCGCGAGAACGGCATCAGCAGAATCGAGGTCTACCGCGATCAGCGCCTCTTCGTTTCGGCGGGCGAGGTCGTGTCGGCGGCCGAGGTCATCACCCGCGATCTGCCGAAGGGAAAAATCCTTTTCTACTTCGACGTCTCCAGTCCCGCCGGCAACCAGCGCACCGCCGTCATCGTCGGCGCGCTGGCCACGCTCGCGGCCATGATGGGGCTGCTCATCCTCATCCTCTATCTGCCGAAATTCGTCCGGCCGCTGGAGCAAATGCTCGATCAGGCCGCGCAGCTCGGCCACCGCCCTCGCGGCGATCACGACGCCCGCTACCTCGTCGACACCTTTCGCGAGGCGGTGGAAACGATCCAGCAGCAGGGCCGCGAGCTCGATCACCTGCGCGACGCGGCGTCGTCGAAGCCGCCCGACATCCGCGAGCTCGCCAACGCCATCCACCGCAGCTTCAACTCCGGATTCATCGCTCTCGACGCGAACGGCAACGTCGTCGCCGTCAACGAGCCGGGACGAACGATGCTGCGCCTCGGCGACACCATCGGCAGCGTCGACGCCCTGCCGCCGCCGCTCGCCGAGCTCGTCGGCGACGCGCTGCGGACGAGGACCGCGCTGACGCGGCGCGAGGTGCGCATCGACTCGACCGACACGCTCATCGGCATCACCACCGTGCCGCTCTTCGAAGGCCCGCGCTTCCTCGGCGTCTTCGCTCTCTTCACCGACCTCACGGCGTCGCGGGCCATGGAGCACCGCCTGCGCGACTTCGAGAGCCTCGTCGGGCTCGGGCAGATGTCGGCCGGCATCGCCCACGAGTTCCGGAATTCCTTGTCGGCGATCCTCGGCTACCTGCGCCTGGCCCAGAAGTCGGCGGGAGAGCCGGCCGCGGCGCAGATCCGCAGCGCCGAGGATGAGGCCAGGCGGTTGGCGGCGGCGGTCGACGCCCTGCTGAACTTCGCCCGGCCGCTGACCGTGAGCGCGCGCAGCCTGCGCCTCGACGAGGTGGCGCGGCGCGTCGTGGCCCGGCTCGCCGCGGAGGCGCCGGACGTGGCCATGAACGTTTCCGCTGCGGCGCCGGTCGAAGTGAACGGGGATCCCGAGCTGCTCGAGCGCGCCCTCGACAACATCGTGCGCAACGCCGTCGACGCCGTGCGCCAGCGCCACGCCGGCGGCGGCGGGCGGATCGACGCCGGCGTGGCCGCGGACGATTCGCTGGCGCGCGTCACGATCCGCGACAACGGGGTCGGCATCGATCCGACGGACGCGGCGCGGCTGATGCTGCCGTTCCAGTCGTCGAAGTCGCACGGCTTCGGCCTCGGCCTGGCGCTGGCGAAGAAGATCGCCCTGCACCATGGCGGCACGCTGTCGTTGAGCGGGAAGCCGGGCGAGGGGGCGGTCGTGACGCTGGAGCTTCCGCGCCTGACGTGATACAAAAGGTAACAACTTTTGACGCAGTCGACCGGGGCCGATTCCGACGCTTGCAACCTAACTCATTGCATTAAAGCTGTTTGAGCGCCAGATTGCCTCGTGGCATCCCGGTCGCATATGGAGCGCGTCCATGCGAACGAAACGATCTTCCTCGGCCGGCTTCAGCCTCGCCGAAGTCCTCGTCGCCGTCGCGCTGCTCTCCGTCATCCTCCTGGCCCTCTTCGGCCTCGTGACCGCCGGCGTCCGCCAGGCCTACAGCGGCAAGAAGATGACGCAGGGCGCCATGGTCGCGCAGTCGGCGATCGAGCGGATGAACGTCCAGCAGTGCCAGGACCTTCTCGGCGCCGCGTCGACCGACACCACGGTCACGAAGACGTGGACCAAGACCGATCCCGGCTCCGCCGACAACAAGACGACGCCCGCCGCGGAGACCGGAACGACCGCGCCGATCCTGGCCCGCAACGCCGTGCGCGATCTGCTGCGCACGAGTGATCTGGCCGGCTCGCCGACGGCGCCGGCCACGCTCACCGTCACGATGACCGCGAAGCCGTCGGGGACGGACTTCAGCACCTGCTCCATGGTGCAGATCATCGTCGATCTCCAGTGGTCGGACTACGGCCTCCGTCAGCGCACGATCCGCCTGCAGTCGTTGAATCTCAAAGTCGTCCCGTCATAGGAAAAACATCATGAGCAGAGACCGCCGCCGCGAACGCGGAATGACCGTCATCGAAGCGCTCGTCGCCACGCTGGTGTTCAGCGTGGTCTTCCTGGCCGCGCTCGGCCTCTACCAGGCCGCGAACAAGGCCTATATGGCCACCGACGCCGCGACGATCCAGCAGCAGAACGTCCGCTTCGCCATGGACCGCATCGGCGATTCGATCCGCGGCTCGGGCGCGGACTACAACGTGGCCGGCCTGCAGTCGATCCCCGACGAGCAGATCGAAGGGGCGTGGGAAGCGGCCGTCTTCGTGCGCGGCAACTACAACGACGCCCGCGAAACGGCGCTGGAGAACACGTCGCATCCGATCGTGACGACGGGCAACGACGAGATCGTCGGCTACGTCCTCTGCAAGGCGGCCTCCCCCACCTGCGACGCCTCCGCGAACCCGACGACGATCACGATCCAGGCGGACCTCACGCCCTCGACGGGACGCGACGGCGCCCTGACCAGCGGCACGATCAGCGGCGAGGAGACGTCGGGCGCGGTCCACGTGGCCGCCACGACGCTGGCCGGCGAGACCGATCCGCCGTACCAGTTGGTCAAGGTCACGTTCAACAGCTCCGGCAGTCCCAACTACGAGGTCATCGCCGACAACATCTTTCGGATGTCATTCGCCTATGTCGACAACACCGGAGCGGCCATGACGACGTACGGCTCGGCCGACGGATCGTCGCTGGCCGACCGCGCCGCGCGCGCCTCGGTGCGCCAGATCGACGCCAATCTCATCGGCATGGCCGACCGCCCCGAGTTCGGCTATTCGGATCCGAACACCTACACCCCGGCCGAGGGGACGGCCACGAAGAACCGGCACAAATTCGCGCTCGCCGAGCACTTCGTGCCGCCGAACCTCGGCAAGATCGGACGCCGCCACGGCGCCTACCCGGCCATCAGCATCGACGCGCCGGTCTCGATCACCGTCTGCACCGGCCATTGCCGCTACTACCACGTCTCCTGGCCGGCCACGACCACGCCGGGCATCACCACGTACATGCTTCACGTGACGGCGGACGCCGGCGCCAATCCCATCACCGCACCGGCCGTCGACGTGAACACGAACGTGACCGGCTTGTCGTTCGACTACATGCAGCCGGACTCGGATACGACGCGGCCGTTCCACTTCTCGGTGGCCGGCCTGTTCGGAATCAATCCCGGAACGTTCTCACCGGTGGTCTCGGCGACGTCGAGCAACCAACTGTCGGCGAGCACCCCCTCATCTCCGACGGTCGTGGCCGGAACGCAGGGTCCCGGAAACAACATCAACGTGACCTGGACGAAGCCGACGACGAGCGCCGGCACGCTGAGCGGAACGCTCTGCACGACCGCGGGCGTCGGCGCCGGGACGTCCTCCCCGACCGCGCCGTGGACAACGGCCCTTCCGGACCTCGGCTATTACAAGGTCTTCCGCGTGCGCGACGACGGAGTGAACACCGCCAGCTTCACGACGACGGCCGCCAACCGCGTCGACGACAAATCGATCGGGCCTCTGCAAAACACGCCGAAGCCCGGCGACCCGTTCTTACTCGACAATCTGGCCGCGCCGTGCACGGCGTATTTCTATAAGGTGCAGGCTTGCGACCTCTGCGACGTTCCCAGCGCCGACTCGGTCGGCAGCGCGTCGACCGGCTATCCCCTCAGTGATCCGTCCGTCGTTCCGGCCGCCCCGGCCACGCTCAATGGAAGCATTTCGTCGTCCAGCGGCAATTACCAGGTCGTGCTGACCTGGGCGGCCGTCACCCAGACGGCCGGCGGCGCGCTTGCGGCCACGGCCCATTACGTCATCGAGCGCGAGTACAACACCGGCTCGGGATGGACTGGCCTGACGCGCCTTAATGCGTACGAGACCACGACCTATACGGACACGGTGCCGACGACGCAAGGCGGCATCGCCGCGCAGTATCGTTATTCGGTCCGCGCCTATTACGACTGCGCCAGTCCGCGTGCCAGCGCCGCGTCGCCGTACTACATCGCCACGTGCACGCCGTCCGGCTCCCTCGCCATTGCCTCGCCCGCCAATGGAACCGACTATCCGCGTCCCTACAACACGCAGGTCGTGCCGGTCCTGTCGGCGAGCGGAACCGGCTGGTCGGGCGCGACGGCGCAGATCACCGATGCCGGCGGCGCACTGAAGTACTCGCAGACATTGAGCGGCGCCGGACCGACCTACACCTTCCCGGCCTGGGACGTGAGCGACACGTCGGCGAATCCCGACGGAAGCTACACGCTGACGGCAACGGCCACGGCCGGCTCGTGCATCACGAACCCGGTGGCCATCACCTTCACGCTGTCGACGACGACGTGCAGCCTCGGCGCCGTCAACGTCGCCTGGAACGGCAACGGCGGCCATCCCTACAATCAGATCGACTTCAGAATCAACAACAACTGCACGTTGAGCAATCTGACGTTCAATCAAATGACGTTCACCTGGTCGGGCGTCGTTTCCTCGGCGTTCATCCAGCAGATCCAATACAACGGCAACAACATCAGCGCCACGCTGACGTCCGTGACAGGCGGCAACGGTGTGACCATCAACCTGACCACACCGCAGACGGTCAATGCCAACAGCACCTCGAATACGTTCTCACTGCTCCTCTCGGACGACTTCACGAGCGACGGATCGAGAACCGCCACAGCGGGCAAGTTCTCCTCGATCATCGTCCATGAGACCTCGCCGACGACCGCCAATGACGAGTTGATCGTCGGGAATCCGGTGCCATGATGGAGAGAAAGCCGATGCGCGTGAAAAAACAACGTTCGCGGGAGCGCGGCGCCGCGCTGATCATCACCGTGATCGTCATCATGGTGCTGATGACGCTCGGTCTGGCCATGGTCGCCTTCACCACCACCGAGGAGCGCACGGCCACGACGTACCGCGACGGCCTGCAGGCCCGCGAAGTGGCCCAGGCCGGCGTCAACATCGTCACGGAGATGTTCCGCGATCCCACGAACCGCAAGCTCGTTCCGCTCTTCAGCACGGACAGCGCAAACTGCACGGCGCTCACCGCCGATTATTGCGGCACCGACGAGGCCACCACCGAGGCCTCGCTCAACCTGCGCGGCATCTGGCGCGCGGACCGTACGCCGCTGGCGCCGGCGCGCTACACCGGCATCAACAACCGCTTTTTCCTCGGCCCGTTCCAGGATGCCTGGGGCCAGACGTTCGGCGGAACGCACACGTCGGCGGCAGACATTTACGACCTCAGTTTCGAATGCCGTCCGGGTGTCACTTCCTGCTGGCTGGACACCAATTTCAATGCGCTTTTGCAGAGGCCCTCGCCGTACGACTTCAATCTGGAGACGGGAAAAATCACGAAGATCAATTTTTATGCGCCTCCGACGGCGAACGGAATTCAGTACGGCATCTGCACCGTGCGCGTGACGGCCGTCAAGACCGACGCGAACGGCGCGGTGCTGGCCCGCGAGACGCTCGAGGCGGTCATCGGCGACCTGACGCCGAAGCCCGCCGTCCTCGGCAACGGCGACGTCACCCTCGACATCACCGGCGGCACGCTCTGCGG
>JBKOUP010000032.1:0-5759 GCA_046723495.1 Acidobacteriota bacterium | reverse complement strand
TTCGAGCTCCGCCTCGGTCATGAAATCCGACAGGTCGTCGGCGCCGCAGGTGTTGCAGATGGCCACGGCGAGCTTCCCGTTCGCGTACTCGAACTGGTACGTCGGCGTCTCGCACTGCAGGCAGATCAGGTACTCGGGCTCGTCGCTCATCGGCGCGAATTCTACTCCTGCGACGGCGACTCGTTGCCCATCACGGTGGCGATGCTCGGCTCGATGAAGCGGGCCTCGTTCGTAGCGTTCTCGATCACCGAGGCGTAGACGTAGGTCTCGTGATAGCCGGTCTCGATGATGACCGAGAAGTCGTCGCCCTTCGTGATCAGCGGGAACAGCGCCTGGATCGACGTGTGCCACAGCGTCGACGGCGGCACGGTGATCTGCGTGACGGCGATGTTGCGGCCGCTGACGCGCTGCAGGGCCACGGTGAAGAGCGCCGGCGCGTCGCCGAGGTTGGCCAGGCCGATGTTGGTGCGGAAATCGTCGCTGAAGGAGAGGCCGTAGAGCATGCGCCGCGGGAAGAACGGGTCGCCGTACATCACGGCGATCGGCTCCGTGTGCACCGGCGCGCTGGGATCGTCGAGCTTGACGGCGTACACCGTCGCCGAGACCCGGACCGACGTCTTGCTGCCGAACGTCGTCACCTTCAGCGGCGACAGGGCGCGGTCGATGCTGAAGGCGCCGACGACGTCGGGGATGCGCTGCATGGCTCCGGCCGGAATCGAGAAGACGAGGAACGGATCGCCCGGCGCGGTCGGCAGGGTGAGAGAGACCTTGACCTCGCGGCCGAGGTTGTTGATCAGATCGACGTCCGTGCGCCACTGCACCGAGTTCGCGCCGTAGACCTTGCCGACGACCGGCACCATCACCACGGCCTGCGGCGGCTCCGGCGGCGGCTCGGGCTCGGGCGGCGCCTGCGCGGCCGCGACGGTGGCGGCGAGGAACGCGGTGACGATGAGCACGAACCGGGGCATGTCTCGTTCTTCAAACAAAGTGCGGTCGGAAAATCCTCCGCAGAACCACAACGATCTTTTGGACGCGCGACAGCGACAGCCGGTATCGCAGGACGACGAGCGGATCGCGCCGCAGCCGGGCCAGCACGGTCGCGTAGACGCCGCCCATGAGGATGACGGGAAAGCGTGCGTCGGCGGAGAGCTCGGCGAGGAGCGGCTCGGCGGCGCGGAAGTACGACTCGGCGCGGTCGATCTGGAACTCGATCAGGCGGCGCATGCGGTCGCTGTCGCGCTTGGCGATGAGCTCCGCCTCAGTCACGTCGAACGTCCGCAGCTCCTCGGCCGGAATGTAGATGCGGTCGCGGGCCAGGTCGTCGCCGACGTCGCGCGTGACGTTCGTCAACTGCAGCGCCGTGGCCAGGTTGCGTCCGTGCGCGATGGCCGCGTCCGTCCGATATCCGAAGATGGCCAGGGAGATGTCGGAGATCGACGTGGCCACGAGATCGCAGTAGTGCAGCAGCTCGTCGAAGGTCTCGTAGCGATGCTTGACGACGTCCTGCCGGCAGCCCTCGATGAGCGCGGCGAACGCGGCGCGCGGGATGGCGAAGTGCTGCAGCGCGTCGGCGAGGGCGATGGTGATCGGATGCGACGGTTGCCCGGCATAGCAGCGGTCAAGCTCCGTTTGCCAGGCCTCGAGGCGCTCGAGTGTCATTCCGAGCGGCAGCGAGGAATCCCCCGCCGGCGGGAGATCCCTCGCTGCCCTCGGGATGACACACGGCTCATCCGCGATGTCGTCCGCCCATCGGCAAAACGCATACGCCGCGTACACCGCGCGCCGCTTCGCGCCCGGCAAAAACCGGAAGCCGACCGAGAAGTTCGCGCCGTAGCGGTGGGCGACGGCGCGGCAGAAGGCGTAGGCCTCGTCGACCGTCGGCGCCTGCGGCAGCGGCAGCGCGTCCGCGGTCATGCGCCCGCCACCGGCCCGAGCGGCGGCACCTTCATCTCCGTGTCGCGCGCGCGGCACCAGTGCTCCGCCGGTTTGTGCAGGCATCGCCCGCGATGCCGCCAGACGCGGTGCACGAGCGGGGAGAGCAGCCGCTTCCACCAGCGCCGCTGATGCCATCCGCTGAGATAGCGATGGAAGTCGCCGGCGCGCGCCGCCTGGCGGACGAACATCGACAGGCCGAAGTTGCCGCCGGCCTCGTAGAGAAATCGATTGACGAGGCTCGTCTCCTGTTTCGTCGCCAGCGCGCTCGTGTCGAAGTCGCGCCCCTCGACGATGCTCCGCGCGGCGAGCCAGCCGCTGGTCAGCGCGTAGCGCAGGCCGAGGCCGAAGAGGTAGTCCTGAAATCCGGCGGCCTCGCCGACGTAGCGCGCGCCGTTCGGCTTGGCCTTGATGTGGAAGTTCATGTACGAGTAGCCGGTGCGCGTCTCGGCCGGAATCTGGAACGCGTGCAGCCGCTGCGCCTCGGCCAGCGAATGCTCGAAGTAGTCGTCGATGCGCTTGAAGTCGGCGACGATCGCGCAGCCGAACGTGGCCACGCCGTCGAGGATGAAGAGGTACGAGTAGCCGCCCGGCGAGAGCTTGTGATTGAAGAAGACGTCGATGCGCTCGGCGTCGCCGGTGCGCCACGTCATCTCGCGGGCGAGGCCGTCGGGGGCGGCCGGGCCGGTGGCGACGATGTCGGCGTCGGCCGGCGCGAGCCGCGAGTTGAACTTGACGTCGGCGCCGAGCGCGCGCGCCTGCGCGAGGAGACCGCGGTCGAGTGTTCCCTCTTCGGCGCCGCGGCGGATGAACCAGCCGTACGGCGCGTCGGAGCGGATCGTGCGCCGCGCGCCGCGATGGTCGTAGAAGGTTGCCCACGTCGCCGGGCGGAAGTAGAAGTTGCGCTCGATGCCGATGCGGTCGAGGAAGTCGGGGACGGATTCCGATTCCGAGGCCGCCTCGATGACCTGCAGGTCGCCGATGAAGCGCATGCCGACGTCGCGCTTGGCTTCGTGGACCTCCACCGCCCGCCCGGCGCGCGCCAGGACGATGGCGGCGGCGAGGCCGGACGGCCCGGCCCCTGCAATGCGAATGGGAGAGTGAGCCATCAGTGGAGGTATCTTAACGCCGCGTG
This sequence comes from Acidobacteriota bacterium, assembly GCA_046723495.1. Classification (GTDB taxonomy): domain Bacteria; phylum Acidobacteriota; class Thermoanaerobaculia; order Gp7-AA8; family Gp7-AA8; genus DATDFB01. Next base: position 2,692 of record JBKOUP010000032.1, on the reverse strand, counting down.
TCTGAGGTGAATTCGCGTCCGCGGGCAGGCTTCGCGGTGCTCGTGGCCGCGGGCATTCTGCTGAGTCGCATCGCCGGGCTCGTCCGCGAGCGTGTTTTCGCGCATTACCTCGGCAACTCCGCCGCGGCCGGCGCCTTCAAGGCCGCGCTGAAGATTCCGAACTTCCTGCAGAACCTCTTCGGCGAGGGGGTGCTGTCGGCGTCGTTCATCCCCGTCTACGCGCGCTTGCTGGCCGAGGATGACGAGGAGATGGCCGGGCGGGTGGCGGGGGTCATCTTTGCGCTGCTGGCGCTGATCGTCGGCGTCATCGTGCTGATCTGCGTCCTGGTCACGCCGTGGATCATCGACCTCATCGCGCCCGGGTTCCAAGGCGACGTCCGCCTGCTGACGATCCGCATCGTGCAGATCCTTTTTCCCGCCACCGGGCTGCTCGTCCTCTCCGCCTGGTGCCTCGGCGTGCTGAACAGCCACCGCAAGTTCTTCCTCTCGTACGTCGCGCCGGTGTTCTGGAACGCGGTGATGATCGCCACGCTGATCTTCTTCGGCGGACGGACGACGCAGTCGCGCCTGGCCATCGCGCTGGCGTGGGGGACGGTGGCCGGCTCGGCGCTGCAGTTCGGGATTCAGGTGCCGTTCGTCCTCCGTTATGCGCCGCGGATCCGGCTGTCGCTCCAGGCCGCCCTGGCGCCGGTGCGCGAGGTCGTGCGCGCCTTCGTGCCGGTGGTGATCGGGCGCGGCGTCGTGCAGCTCAGCGGCTACATCGATCAGGTCATCGCCAGCTACCTCGGCACCGCGGCCGTGGCCGGACTGGCGTACGCGCAGACGATCTACTTTCTGCCGATCAGCCTCTTCGGGATGTCGGTGGCCGCGGCGGAGTTGCCGCAGATGTCGGGCGTGCTCGGCTCCGACGAGGAGATCAACGCCTCGCTGCGCCGCCGCCTGGAGCGCGGCCTCCGCCAGATCGCCTTCTTCGTCATCCCGAGCGTGATCGCCTTCCTCTTCATCGGGCGCACGCTCGTGGCCGCGCTCTACGAGACCGGCCAGTTTCGCGCCGGCGACACGCTCTACGTCTGGTACATCCTGGCCGGATCGACGGTCGGCCTCCTGGCCGTGACGCTCGGCCGCCTCTACTCGTCGGCGTTCTACGCGCTGCGCGATCCGAAGACGCCGCTGCGTTTCGCCATGGTGCGCGTGACGCTGACCGCGGTGCTCGGTGTGCTCTTCGCCTTTCCGCTCCGCCCGTACATCATCGAGGCCCTTCGCGTCCTGCACCTGCCCCTGCCGCAACTCGGCGAGGGAGAGCCGATCTTCGGCGCGATCGGCCTCACGGCCTCCGCGGGCATGGCCGGCTGGATCGAGTTCGCCCTGCTGCGCCGCGCCCTGGCCCGGCGCATCGGCGCCGTGCGCCTGGCGCCGTCGTTCCTCGGATCGCTGTGGGCCGCGGCGGTGGCGGCCGCGATCGTGGCGGTGGCGTTCGACGTTTTCCTCGGCCCGCGCGGAGGCCACATCGTCAAGGCGGTGCTCGTGGCGGGAGCGTTCGGCGTCGTCTACTTCATGGCGGCGATCGCCGTGGGACTGCCCGAGGCAATGGCGACGCTTTCACGGTTGCGGCGGCGTTAGGCGGCGAAGAGCTCGGCGAGCGTCGTCAAGACCTGCTGTTGCGTGGCCGCTGGCAATTTGCCAATGCGCTTGACGAGCCGCGACTTGTCGACGGCGCGAATCTGATCGAGCGAAATCTGTCCCGGCTTCCCGCCGAAGCGGCAGGGCACACACGTCGGATACGGCTGTCCCTTCGTCGTCATCGGAGCGACGATCACGGTGCGGATGTGGCGATTCATTTCATCGGGGGAGACGACCACGCAGGGTCTGATTTTCTTGATTTCGCTTCCCACGGTCGGATCGAGAGTGATGAGGTAGATTTCAAAGCGGCGGACTACCACTTCCACTCCGTCTCATCGAAGGCGGTGAGGGAATGCGGTTCCTCGATGAGCGCGTCGTCTCCCTGCGCGGCCATCCGCCGGAACGCGTCGTCCCACCCTTCGCGGGGGAGGTGAGCCGAGCGGATGACGATTTGGTTGGGCTCGGCCTCGATTCTGACGTCCTCCGTCAAGCCAGCCTGTTCGAGGAGCGTCTTTGGAAGGCGAACCCCCCGCGAGTTGCCGATGCGGATGATCCGGGCGTTCATAAGTACATTGTAATTACGTGCCTCGCTCCGGTCAAAACTCGCTGGCGACGCCTTTCGCCGTGGCGGCAGCGTTAGCGCTCTTTCGAGACAACCTCCGGGGTGATGTTCTTCTTGAGCGCATCGATGTCGATGAACTTACTCGCCTCGATGTAGATGTCGAGACCGAGAGGCCGGCCGGTCTTGTCGAAGTCGATGACAAAGCCCTCGTAGATCTCTTCGGATTCGCCGTACTCGCCTTCGCGGAAACGGATGAAGATCGTGTCGCGCTCTTCGTCGTAGTCGTATCTCATCGGCGTGCCTTGTATCTACGGTCCGGAAATGCAGCTCCCGAGGATACCTCGGCCCCGCCCCTGACACCGTTCTTGCTACGATCCCCGGCGTGCTCCTCGAAGTCCGCAAGCTGCGCACCTCCTTCTTCACCCCCGAGGGCGTCGTCCACGCCGTCGACAACGTCTCCTTCGATGTCGAGAAAGGGGAGGCCGTCGCGCTGGTGGGGGAGTCGGGGTG
>JBKOUP010000517.1:0-4515 GCA_046723495.1 Acidobacteriota bacterium | reverse complement strand
TGCAGCAGCACCACCGCGGCGAGCGAGACGATGGCCGCGCCGACGCAGAAGACTGCCAGGAACGCCGCGAAGAGATTGCGCGCTGCGAGAAGCGCGGCCATCCGCAGCAGCACCGCCGCCGCGGCCATGCCGGCCAGGAGCGCCACAACGATGGCCCACGCCGCCGACGGCGCGGTCGATACCGCGCCACCGTGCACGGCCACGAAGGCCACCTGCCCGCGCCACTGCTGGGCCACGCCCGCCGCCGCGGCGAGCGCGAGAAAGAGGCAGAAAGCCGTGCCGGTGTAGAAGAGTGCTTTGGGCATATGTCTTAGCGGTTAGCGATTCGCGATTCGCTTTCCCCACATGGTACTCCGCTTCAGGATTGATGCCCGAACGGTGTGGTACGCTACACGCCCGGGTCCGCCTCGCATGCACACGATCGAATCGCTGTTTCGTATCGAATCGCTCGCATCGGCCGGACCGCTCCTCTTCGCCGGCGTCCTGCTGCTGATCCTGATCATCTCCTTCCGCTCCCGCGCGGTCGTCTTCTGCCAATACCTCGAGACGATGACCGGCATCGAGCTCAAGCCCTCCGACGTCCGCCGCGTCTACAAGCAGCGCGGCAAGAACGGCGTGCGCGAGATGTTCCTCGACCTCATCATCCGCGAGGATCTGAAGGACGGGCCGATCGAGATTCCGGAGGAGCAAGAGACCGCCGGTAGGCGCTGAGCACGTCGTCGCCGAAGCAGGCGAAGACGATGCGCTCGAACGACGGCTCCGCCGCGCGCGCTTCGCGGACCGCGATCTCCGTCGCCGCCTCGACCGGATAGCCGTAGACCCCGCAGCTGATCGCCGGAAACGCGATCGTCCGGATGCCATGCTCGGCGGCCAGGCGGAAGCTCTCGCGGTAGCACGACGCCAGGAGCTCGGGCTCGCCGCGGCCGCCGCCGCGCCACACCGGGCCGACGGTGTGAATGACGTGCTTTGCCGGCAGGCGATAGCCGCGCGTGATGCGCGCCTTGCCGGTCGGGCAGCCGCCGAGGGTGCGGCACTCCGCGAGCAACTCCGGCCCGGCGGCGCGGTGGATGGCGCCGTCGACGCCGCCGCCGCCGAGGAGCGAGGAGTTCGCGGCGTTGACGATGGCGTCGACGTCGAGCTTGGTGATGTCCGCTTGGATCGCTTCGATCACTTCTTCCGGCCCAGCTTCACGACGATGTCGTACTCGCTCTTGGTCACCGGCTGGATCGAGAGCCGCATCCCTTTCTTCGTGACCATCATGTTCTCGAGCCCCTTCGTCGACTTCAGCGTCTCCAGCGGGACGATGTGCGGAAAGGTGGCGACGTGGCGGAGCTCGACCATGCACCAGGTCGGGTCCTTCTCCGGCACGGCCTCGCGGCTGACCTCGGCGAGCCCGCTGACGCCGGACGGCTCCGCGCTCGAGGCGTAGAAGAGCACCTTGTCGCCGGCTTTCATCTCGTCGCGCATGAAATTGCGCGCCTGGAAATTGCGGATGCCTTCCCAGTTCGTCTTGCCGTCGCGGGCGAGATCATCGATCGAGTAGGCGGACGGTTCCGACTTCATCAGCCAGTACTTCATGGAGCGGCATTGTAGTTGCTGAAGCTGCTTGTAATGGTCGCGTTCGAGAAAGCGCCGCCCGAGGCGCGGCAGCTGCTGACCGTGCCGATCCGCGAGCTCGGCCTCTCGCTGGAGCGCTCGCCGGTCGCGCCGTACGTGCGCGCGCTCTACGCGGAGCTCGACGCCGCCGGGCTGCGGCATTTCCGGCCGCGCTGCTATCTCTCCGACGAATGGGGCTGCCCCTCCGAGGAGCCGGTGATCGGCATTCCGTTCTACCTCGGCGATCCGCGCGTGGCGCGCATCGAGGACGCCGTCAACGACGTCGAGAACGAGCGCGAGATCATGCGCTATCTCCGCCACGAGGCCGGCCACGCCTTCAACTACGCCTACGAGCTCTTTCGCAGCGAGGAGTGGCACGAGCTCTTCGGCTCCTTCCGCCGGCCCTACCGCGACGACTTCCCGTTCGTGCCGTTCTCGAAGGATTACGTCCGCCACATCGCCGGCTGGTATGCGCAGAAGCATCCCGACGAGGACTTCGCCGAGACCTTCGCGGTGTGGCTCGACCCGGAGTCGAATTGGCGCGAGCGCTACCGCGGCTGGGGGGCGATGACGAAGCTGATGTACGTCGACCGCGTCGCGCGCGAGCTCGGCGAACGCGCGCCGCTGCGCGGCGAAGGCGAGGCCGACGTCACCGTCGAGGAGATGGAGCAGACGGTCGCGGACTTCTACCGCGAGACGACGATCGACGAGACGCGGATGATCGCGGACCTGGCCCTCGACGCCGACCTGACCGACATCTTCGTCGACCCGGCGCGGCAGCGCGCCGGCGTCGACTACCGCGCCGCGTCGCAGCTCCTCGGCGAGCATCGTCGCGACGTCGTCGACAAGATCCATTACTGGACCGGAGTGCGCCGCACGCTGGTGCGCGCGCTGGTCGCGGCCGTCGAGCGCCGCCTCGACGAGCTCGATCTCGCCGCCGAGGTCGCGCGCAGCCGCGCGGCCATGATCGAGCTGACCGTTTATCTGACGACGCTGGCCATGACGTTCCTCACCGGGAACAAGCGCCTGCGCCACCGCAAGCCATGAAGGTCACGATCCTCTTCGACCGCACCGAGGGATACGAGGAGTATCCCGGCGCGAACATCGAGAAAGAGCTGCCGAAGCGGAAGCGTCGCCGCAAGAAGAAGACGGACGTGGAGGCCATCACCGACGCGCTGCGTGCGCTGGGCCACGAGCCGTCGACGATGGCGGTCGACGGACGGCCGCAGACGCTCACGCGCATCGCTCGCAGCAGCGCCGATCTCTACTTCAACCTCGTCGAGTCGTACGGCGGCGACGACACGAAGGAGATGCACTTCGCCGCGTTCCTCGACCTCGTCAACAAGCGCTTCACCGGCGCCAGCGCCGCGGCGTCGCTGCTGGCGATGGACAAGAGCATCGACTAGAAGATCGTCCGCTTCCACGGCCTCTACACGCCGTACTCCGCGGTCGTCTACCGCGGCCGGGTCGATCATGGCGCGCAGGACATCCAATTCCCGGTGATCGTGAAGCCGGCCTCGGAGGACGCATCGAAAGGGATTGACGCTGGCTCCGTGGTCTCCTCGATCAAGGAGCTGATGGAGCGCATCGAATACGTGCGCGACGAGTTCGACTCGCCGGCGCTGATCGAGGAGTACATCGAAGGCCGCGAGATCTACGCCGCGATCCTCGGCAATGAGCGCCCCGAGGCCCTGCCGCTGGTCGAGCTCGATCTCTCGAAGCTGCCGGAGGGGATGCCCCGCATCGCCGGCTACGAGGTGAAGTTCGACGTGCGCACCGAGGCCTACCGGGTGACGAAGTCGGCGCCGGCGCGCGACCTCGACGAGGAGACAACGGAGCGCATCCAGCAGGCCGCGCTCACCGCGTACCAGGCGCTGCGCCTGCGCGACTACGGCCGTATCGACCTCCGCCTCGCGGAGAGCGGGCGCGTCTACGTGATCGAAGCGAATCCGAATCCGTGGCTCGATCCGGCGGCCGAATTCGCGATGGCGGCGAAGGAGGGCGGGCGGTCGTATAACGAGTTGATTGGCGAGATTGTGGGGTTGGCGATGCGGCGGTAAGTCAGAAGGCAGAGGGCAGAAGGCAGAAGTCCTGCGGTCAGCGGAGCACTTCTGCCTTCTGCCTTCTGACTTCTGACTTGTACTGCGAGAGCGCCTCCCGCAACAGCTCCACCGCCGCGCGCAGGTCGTGTTCCGCCAGCACATACGCGATCCTCACCTCGCTGCGGCCGCGCTCCGACGCGTAAAAGCCGCTGCCGGGGGCGATCATGACCGTGGCGTCGTCGTGCGCGAAGTCGGTGAGGAGCCAAGCGGCGAAGTCGTCGGCATCGTCGACCGGCAGACGGACCATGCAGTAGAACGCCCCCTCGGGCTTCTCGAGGTAGACGCCGTCGATCGAGCGGAGGCCTTCGTAGAGCACGTCGCGGCGGCGCTGGTACTCGGCGACGACGTCGTGCACGTATTCGTCGCCGAGGTTGTCGGCGCCGACGGCGATGAACTGCGCGAGCCCCGGCGGCGAGAGCCGGCCCTGAGCCATGCGCAGCGCGGCGTCGTAGACCTCGGCGTTGCGCGTGACCAGCGCGCCGAGGCGGATGCCGCAGGCGCTGTAGCGCTTGGAGAGGCTGTCGACGACGATGACGAAGTCGTCCACATCCTCGAGCTCCAGCGCGCTGATGGCCTTGCGCCCGTCGTAGACGAACTCGCGGTAGACCTCGTCCGAGATCAGGAAGAGACCGTGCTCGCGGCAGAAGTCGGCAACGCCGTCGAGCTCCTCTTTGGTGTAGACGGTGCCGGTCGGATTGTTTGGATTGCAGAGGATGACGATGCGCGTGCGCGGCGTGAGCGCGCGCTCCCACACGTGCCGCGGCGGGAGATGGAATCCGTCGCGCCCGCGGCTCGAGACCGGCACGAGGTTCATGCC
>JBKOUP010000510.1:0-12735 GCA_046723495.1 Acidobacteriota bacterium | reverse complement strand
AGATGAACGCTCGGGCCATGCAGTTTCGTACCGGCGCCGAAAATTTCGCCGCCGTGATCTCGCGCGCCGCGATCGTTGCAAGATTGTCATCGCCCGGGAGCGCCGTCGTCCCGACGGCTGGCCTCGCGGCGTCTCGCCGCGGCGGGCGGGACGCCCGCGAGCCGGCCGGCGCGGACGCCGGCGCTCCCAAGCGGCCCGCATTGTAAACTTCGTCGTCCATGGTCACTCCGGCACGGTTTTGCGTGCATCATCCGGCGCGCCCGGCGTTCGCCGTCTGCATGACCTGTCGCAAGCCGATCTGCCAGGAGTGCGCGACGCAGTGGGACGGCATCTACCACTGCACGGCCTGTCTGGCGGCGCGGCGCGGCGCGACCGTGCGGCGCTCCGGCGCGGCCGGCTGGCTCTCCGTCGCCGCGGCGTCGGCCATCCTTCTCTACCTGAGCGCGCGGGTGATGGTGTGGGCCGGCGCGCTCATCGCGGGATTGTTTTGATCCGCGCCCCGCTCTCCACGACATCGGTTCTCGACGAGATGAGCGACGCCGTCGCCCTCGCCGCCGTGCCGTGGGCGGGCGTCCTCGTCCTCACGTCGCTGCCGTGGCTCCTGCTGCAGGTCCTCTTCCTCGACCGCCTCTTCGAAGTCGGCAACGCCGCCTCGCACTACGGCCATGCCCTCGGCGCGCTCGCGAACTGGACGCTGGCCGCCTTCGTCGTGGCGCTGTGGGGCCGCGCCGTCTGGGCCCGCGCCTGCCGCATGGCCGCGGAGACGGGCGCGCGCCCGCCGCTGTCCGCGCTGCGCGTGCCACTCGTGGCGCTGGCGAGCTACCTCCTCACCGCGTCGCTGACAGAGGTGATGTTCTACGGGACGCTGATGACCGTCATCGGGCCGCTCGTCGTCATCCTCTTCGGCGGCATCGCCATCGGCACGATGGAGCTCAACGACGAGGTCGGCGTCGTCGCCCCGCTGCGCCTCATCGCGCGCTACTCGCGCAACGTGCGCATCGAGCTGGCCATGCTGCTGATCTTCATCGTGGCCTGGCTCGTCGCGCTGCTGAACATCAGCGCCGCCTTCGCCATCGGCCTCTGGCTCTCCAACGCCTTCGCCGGCGTCGACATCAGCCGCTGGCACGTCCTGCTGCAGCTCGGCAACCGGACGTATCGCCTCCTCCTCTTCGCCGGTGCCGCGCTGGCCGTCGAGCCGTTCTGGATCGCCGCGAACGTCGTCCTCGTCCGCAAGGCCGGCGCGGCGCAGAGCGGCGAGGAGCTGCGGATCTGGTTCCGCGAGCTGCAGGGAGGCGCGGAGTGAAGGCGTTCTTCGTCGTTATCGCCGTCGCCGCCAGTGCCATGAGCGCGTCCGACTACGTGGCAGCGCTCGAGTCGATCCGCACCGCCGGCGCCACCGCCGCGCGCACGCAAGCGCAGCAGCTCCTCGGCGCGGAAATCGATTCGCCCGCCGGCCGCTTCACCGCCGACACCGCGCTGCTGCACGAGATCATGGCCAACCCCGCCGTCGCCCGCGCGCACCTCGACGCCGCCATCGCCGCGTTGCGCGCGGCCGCGCCGGCCACCGCCGCAAGCACGGATCCGCGCCTCCTCGAGAAACTGCGCGCCGAGGAAACCGCGGCGGCGATGAAGCGCGGCGGCGAGATCCGCACCGCCCCCGCCGACGAGAAGTCGCTCGAGGACGCCGCCACCGGCATCGGCAAAGTGTGGACGTGGATCGAAAAGCAGTTCGACAAGCTCGCCGACTGGTTCGAGCGCTGGTGGCCGCGCGAGAAGCTGCAGGAGGACGTGAACGTCCCGCACGGCACGCGCCCGAAGTGGCTGGTGACGATCGTGGTGATCCTCATCGTCCTCGTCCTCGGCGTGCTGGCCTTCGAAGTCGTCCGCCGCAGCCGCGCCGCAACGACGGAGGAGGCCGTGGTCACGAGCGATCCGATCGAGTCGCGCCGCGACGAGGACCCGCTCTCGCGCGGCGCAACCGAGTGGGAGCGCTACGCCGCGAAGCTCGCCGCCGCGGGGCGGACGCGCGAGGCCATCCGGGCCTGGTACCACGCGGTGCTGGTCACGCTCTACGCCGCCGGCATCCTCCACTTCAAGAAAGGGCGGACGAACTGGGAGTACATCGCCGCGCTCGGGCCCGACCTGGCCTGGCGCGGCGAGTTCGTGACGATGACGCGTCGCTTCGAGACGGAGTGGTACGGCCGCGCGGAGTCGGCGCCGGAGGCGCTCGACGACGCCACCGAGCGCGCCCGCCGGATCCTCGACGTCGTGCGCCGGAGGGCCGCGGCGTGAAGCGCGCCGTCGTCTTCCTCGTCGCCGTCGCCGCGTACTTCGCCGCGGTGCTGCTGTGGGTCGGCGGCGACCGGCGCGTGGCCAAGCACGCCTTCGACGAATACTCGATCTCGAACACGGGCGCGAAAGGACTCTCGCTGGCGTCGAAGTACCTCGCCCGCAGCGGCCGCCGCGCCGGCGCCCTCACGCTCGCCCTCAACGACCGCAACGTCGAGCCGGGCGCGGTCGTGTTCCGCGTCGAGCCGCCGCCCGCGTTTCCGCTCGAAGAAATGATGACGAAGAAGAAAAAGAAACCGGAGAAGCCGAAGCCGCGCACGCATTTCGTCACGCCGCTGCTCAACGACGAGGAGGAGGCCTGGGTGCGCGGCGGCGGACGGCTCGTCGTCGCCTCGCATGCCCATTACGGATCGCTCGACGTCGCCGATGCGCCGGCGAAGCTGGCAAAGAAAGTCTTCCCGCTCTGGCCGGGGCTCGACACGCTCGATCTCCCCGAGTCGCGCGCCGTCGGCGGCGACGCCCTGCGCAACGGGCACGCGGTCTACGTCGCCGACGACAAGCCGGTCGTGGCCCGCATCGCCGACGGCGCCGGCGACGTCATCGTCTTCGGCGTCCCCGAGGCCTTCGACAACGAGCACATCGCCAAGAGCCTGCCGTTCCTCGTGGCCCTCACCGCCGGCACGCGCCGCGTCTACTTCGACGAGACCATCCACGGCATGTCCACGGGCGAGGGAACGCTGGCGCTGCTCAAAGAGTGGAAGCTCGGGCCGTTGCTTCTTTTATTGCTCATCGTGGCCGTGACGATCGCCTGGCGCGGCGGCACGCGCGTCGGCATCCCCGACGACGAGTTCCGCGACACGCGCTCCGACGCCATCGACCTCGTCGCCGCCCTCGGCGCACTCTACGACCGATCGATGACGAAGGCGCAGGCCCTCGCCGCGTATCACCGCGAGCTGACCCGCGCCGTGGCCGCGAGCAGCGGCCTTCGCGGCGAGGCCCTGCAGAAGCGCGTGTCGGACCTGACGGCCGGCGCCGTCCCGCCGAAAACCGAGGTCACGAATGAGGAGTTTCAGAGCATGCTGACGACGCTCAATCAAGCATTCGGACGGATTCAAAGCTGATGCAGACAATTCAAGAGATCTCCACTCGCTTCGCTCATCTTCGCGAGCAGCTCGACCAGGTGATCCTCGGCCAGGATCGCGTGAAGTCGCTGGCCGTGACGACGCTCCTGGCCGGCGGACACATGCTGCTCGAAGGCGTCCCCGGCACGGGCAAGACGCTGCTCTCGCTGGCGCTGGCGCGTCTCCTCGGCTGCCGCTTCCGGCGCATCCAGTTCACGCCGGACCTCATGCCCGCTGACCTCGTCGGCGCGAACATCTTCAACCAGAAGTCGGAGGAGTTCGCCTTCCGCCCCGGCCCGATCTTCACCGACGTCCTCCTGGCCGACGAGATCAACCGCACGCCGCCGCGCACGCAGGCGGCGCTGCTCGAGGCGATGCAGGAGAACGCCGCCACGGTCGACGGCACGCGCTACAAGGTCTCGCCGGTCTTCACGGTCTTTGCCACGCAGAACCCGGTGGAGTTCGAGGGAACGTATCCGCTCCCCGAGGCCCAGCGCGACCGGTTTCTGATGAAGATCACCATCGACTTCCCCGAGGCCGTCGACGAGAACCGCATGCTCGCCGCGTATGCCGCCGGGCAGCGCCTGCACGACGAGATGGTGGCGAAGCTCCAGCCGGTGATCAGCGCCGAGGAGCTGGCGCAGGCGCGGCGGACGGTGGCGACGGCGGTGCGCGTCGAGCCGGAGATCATCCGCTACATCCAGGAGATCGTGGCCAAGACGCGCAACGACGACGCCGTGCAGATCGGCGCCGGCCCGCGCGCGTCGCTGGCGCTGCTGGAGTCGAGCCGCGCCGCCGCCGCCCTGCAAGACCGCGACTTCATCACCCCCGACGACGTGAAGTCGCTCGTGCCGCCCGTCCTCGCCCACCGCGTGACGCTGAGCCCGGAGGCGGAGATGGAGGGGTTGGCGCTGGAAGATTTGTTGGGAAGGATTTTTGAGGCCGTTGAAGTGCCGCGATAGTTGTTAGTTGTTAGTTCTTAGTTCTTAGTTGTTAGTTGACCGAAAAACTAAGAACTAAGAACCAAGAACTAAGAACCTAAGAACCTAAGAACCTAACAACCCGAAACCATGCGACCCGGCCCGCTCCTCCCCCGCCTTCTCCTGATCACCGCCGCCCTCGCCGCGCTGATCCCGGTCGCGGTGTGGACGGAGTGGATCGTCGTCTCCGCCTTCGTCCTCGTCGTCGTCGCGGCCGGCACCGAAGCCGTGGCCTTGCGGCGCGTCGCGCTCCTCGCCGAGCGGCCGGCGCGCATTGCCCTGGCCTTCGACGAGATCGAGAGCACCGCCGTCGACTTGCGCAGCAACGCCGCGCGGCCGCTGAAGCTCATCGTGCGCCAGCGCTGGCCGGAGCTCGTCGCGCAGCGCTCCGTCGTCAGCAACGCCCTCTGCCGCCCCGGCGAGGTCGTGCGCGTCGATATGAGCGTGCGCGCCATCGCCCGCGGCAGCGCCGTCGTCGAGCGCGTGGCCGTGGCCATGACCTTCTTCGGCATCGTCGAGCGCATCGCCAAGGCCGGCAGCGAATCCGAGCTCGACGTCCTCCCGAACCTTCGCGCCGTCAAGCGCCTGCACAAGCAGCTCAACGCCTTCGCTCTTCGGGGCATCGGCGCGCGCGCCGCGCCGCGCATCGGCAAGGGACGCGAGTTCGACCGCCTGCGCGACTACGTCCTCGACGACGACTACCGCGACATCGCCTGGCGGGCCACCGCGCGGCACGGACGGCTGATCGTGCGGGAATTCCGCCTCGACCGCTCGCAGGAGATCCTCCTCTGCCTCGACCAGGGCCACCGCATGGCCGCGCGCGTCGCCCAGATCACCCGCCTCGACCACGCCGTCAACGCCACGGTGCTGATCAGCTACATCTGCAACCGCATGGAGGACAAGGTCGGCCTCGTGGCCTTCGACACCGACGTCGACAAGGGCCTGCCGATCGGCCGCGGCCCCGCGCACCTCCGCGCCATCACCGCCTACGTGACGCGCCTCGAGGCCGCCTACCGCTTCACCGACTACCTCACCCTGGCCACGAACCTCCGCCGCCGCCTCCACCACCGCACGCTGATCCTGATGCTCACGGTGCTCCCCGAAAAAGAGGAGCGCTTCGGCCTCCTCCGCGCCGTGGAGATGCTCGCCCCGCAGCACCTGCCGCTGATCGTCGTTCTCAATGACCCGAACCTCAAAGCCGCGGCGCGCTTCCTCCCCGCCGACCGCGCCGAGCTCGCCCGCACGCTCGTGGCCCGCGAGCTCTACATGAACCGCGTGGAGCTGACGAAGGACCTGCGCGCGCGGGGGGCGCTGGTGGTGGAGTCGACGCCGGAGGACGCGGGGATCGATGCCGTGAATGCGTACATTGATGTGAAGAGGAGACAGCTGCTGTGAAAAAAACCAGAAACCAGAAACCAGAAACCAGAAACCGTCGCCGGGTCCACTTCTGGTTTCTGGTTTCTGGTTTCTAGTTTGACCCCATGGACATCGAAAAATTCGTCACCACCCGCTCCCCCGTCTGGTCCGACCTCGACGTCCTCGTCGCGCGCGCCGAGGACGATCCTTCTGCGCTCTCGCACGACGACGTCCACCGCCTCGTCGAGCTCTACCGCCGCGCCTGTTCCGACCTCAACCTCGCTCGCTCCTACACGGCGAACCCGGAGTTGATCGGCCGGCTCAACCAGCTCACCGGGCGCGCCTACCGCTTCGTCTACCAGGCCGGGCACGAGAAGCCGGTCGTGGCCTCCTTCGTCCGCCTCGTCACGCGCGAAATCCCAAAGGCCTTCCGGCGCGAGCGGCTCGTCGTCGCCATCGCCGCCTCCGCCTTCCTCCTCGGCACGCTCTTCGGCGCGGCGGCGGTGCTCCTCGACCGCGCCAACGGCGCGCGCCTCGTCCCCGCCGACTTCTTCACCGAGAGCCCGCGCGAGCGCGTGGAGCGCATCGAGCGCGACGACGAGCGCATCGACAGCGCCGAGAAAGCGATGCTCTTCGGCGCCTCGCTCTACACGCACAACATCCAGGTCTCCTTCCTCGCCTTCGCCCTCGGCGCGCTCACCTACGTCGGCGCGCTCTGGCTCCTCTTCTACAACGGCGTGATCCTCGGCGCCATCGCCACCATGTACGTCCTCGACGGCGTCACCACCTTCTTCGTGGCCTGGGTCGGACCGCACGGCGCGCTGGAGCTGCCGTCCATCATCTTCGGCGCGGCGGCCGGACTGCTGGCCGGGCACGCGCTGCTGATGCCGGGCAACCTCACCCGCGCCGCCTCGCTGCGCCGCGTCCTCCCCTCGGTGTGGCGGATGATGATCGGCACCGCGCTCACGCTCGTCCTGGCCGGCATCATCGAAGGCGGCTTTTCGCAATTCAGCGCGAAGACCATTCCGTACGCGATGAAGATCGCCGTCGCCGTGCTCCTCTTCGGCGCGCTGATGACGTATCTGTTCGTGCGAAGGGTCGGCGAAGAATGACCGGCGCGACGATCACGACGCCCGAGCACGTCGAGATCCGCCTCGAGCCGGCGGGCGCGGGCAGCCGCTTCCTGGCCATCATGATCGACTCGCTGATGACGAACGGCCTCTCGGTGTTGATCCTCTGGGTGGCCGCGACGCTGCTGCCGATGGGCTTCGCCGCGGCCATCTACGTCAGCGCCTCGTTCCTCCTGACGTGGGGCTGGCACGTCTACTTCGAGACGCGCCACGGCGGGCGCTCGCCGGGCAAGCGCGCCCTGCGCCTGCGCGTCGTCGACGCCCGCGGGCTGCCGATCTCGCTGCACCAGGCCCTGGTGCGCAACGTGATGCGGGCGATCGATTTCGCACCGGCGTTCTACGGCTTCGCCGCGATCGCCACGCTCGTCGACCCGCGCCGCCGCCGCCTCGGCGATCTCGTCGCCGACACGCTCGTCATCCGCGAGGCCCGTCCCCTGGCGTGGCAGGGACAGCTCGCCTCCGAGCGCCGCTACAACTCGCTGCGCACGGCGCGCGTGCTCCGCCTCATCCGCCACCGCATCAGCCTCGAGGAGCGCGAGTTCCTCCTGGCCCTCTGCATGCGCGCGGACAAGATGACGCCGGAGTCGCGCTACGACCTGATGGAGGAGGTGGCGGCGGCGTATCGCGCCAAGCTGTCGATCGACGACGAGCCGATCAGCGGCGAGAACTTCGTCCGCGACCTCACCGCCGTCCTCTTCGCGGCCCGCCCTGCGGCGCGCGCGGCGTGATGAGTTAAACTGCCACATCCCGTGAACTGCACCAATCACCCCGAAACCATCGAAGGTCTTCGTCACTGCAGCCGTTGCGGCCGCCCCTTCTGCGCCGACTGCGTCGTCGAGCTGCGCGGCCTGACGCTCTGCGCCGGCTGCAAGAACGAGCAGCTCCTCGACCTCCGCTCCGGCGCCGCCACCGGCACGGCCGCCAACCTCGCCTCGGTCGGCCGGCGCTGGGCGGCGCTGATCATCGACCGCTTCCTCTTCGTCTTCATCGGCGTCGCGCTCGTCGTCGCCGTCGCCGTCGTCGTGCCGGAAAAACCGGAAGACCCGCGCATCCTCGGCTTCGTCGCGGCCATCCTCGTCACCTATGCCGCCTACGTCGCCTACGACGCGATCATGGTCCTGCGCAGCGGCCAGACGGTCGGCAAGCGCCTGCTGAACATCCGCGTCGTCCGCGCCGACGGCAACCCCGTGCGCACCGGCCAGGCCTGGGGCCGGGCCCTCACGCGCGGCGTGGCCGTGCACGTCCTCGCCCTCGTCAACTACCTCCCGTCGCTCTTCACGCGCGACAAGACCTGCGTGCACGACCTCCTGGCCGGCACGCGCGTGATCAACGCGGAGTAGGGCGATGGAGATGGTCCTCACCTGCCGGAATCATCCCGACACCGTCGAAGGGCTGCGCTACTGCTCGCGCTGCGGACAGGCCTTCTGCCCCGACTGCCTCGTCACGCTGCACGGCAACGCGTACTGCGCCACGTGCAAGGTCGAGCAGGTTCGCGACCTCACCTCCGGCGTCGACCAGAACGCGCTCGAGCTGGCCGGCATCGGCCGCCGCTTCGGCGCGCTCTTCATCGACCAGCTCATCCTCTCCGTCCCGGTTTTCGCCGGCGTCATCGCCATCATGGCCGCGGCGTTCCAGAACCCGAACTTCAATCCGGTGTGGCTGCAGCCGGCCATCCTCCTGATCATCGTCCTTTACGTCGTCTACGAGGCTCTCATGCTCGCCGCGCGCGGGCAGACGCTCGGCAAGATGGCGATGAAGATCAAAGTCGTGCGCGCCGACGGCACGCCGATCTCGACGGGGCAGGCCTGGGGCCGCGCCTTCATGCGCCAGATCCTGGCCAGCTGCCTGGCGATCTTCAATTACCTGCCGGCGTTCTTCACGAAGGACCGCACCTGCCTGCACGACCTCGTGGCCAACACGCGCGTGGTGAACTGGAGCTGACGCGATGGCCATCCCCCGCCCCGCGTACGCGGGCCCGCAATGCCCGCGTTGCCGGGCCCCGCTCGCCGAAGAGATGCACGACGGCGCGAACGTCTGCCTGCAATGCCTCGGCGACTTCGAAGCCCGCGTGTTCCGCCCGCCCCAGCGCAGCGCGCGCGTGCTGCAGCTGGCCCAGAGCGGCCCCGAGGGGGCGGTGTCGTGCGCGAATCACGCCCGCAACGCGGCGGTGGCGGCCTGCGACCGCTGCGGCCTGCTGATCTGCTCGCTCTGCCAGCTGGACGTGGAGAGCGGGAAGCTCTGCCCGTCGTGCTTCGAGCGGCTGTCGCAGGACGTCGCCGCCGACACGACGCGTACGCGCTGGCGCGACTACGGCAGCCTGGCCGGCGTCTGGGCCTTCGCCGGACTCTTTTTCTCGGCGTTTTTCTTCGGCATCCCGCTGGGCCTCATTTCGCTCTACTACTGCTTCAAGGCCTTCCGCCACCGGGAGTCGCGCTCGTCGTTGACATTCGTGATCCTCGCCTTCGCCGTCGCCCTCGCCGACATCTTCATCAGCTCGTGGATGCTGCTGTCGCTCTTCAACCACAAATGAACGACCGCACCCGCATCGGACGCAACAGCGGCCTGGCCACGCGGCAGGCGATCTACCGGACGCCCGCCGGGATCGAGGTCGACGAGCACGATCACTTCGAGGTCGTGCGCAAGCGGGTGTTCTACGACGACGTGCTCCTGGTGACGTACCACCGCGAGCCGTCGTGGGGCTTCGTGGTGTTCACCGCGCTGCTGGTGATCTTCTTCGGGATCCTGGCCGCCGTGGCGAAGGATGTGCCGCCGCTGGCGATGCCGCTCGCCGCGATCGCGGTCCTGGCTCTCATCCTCTGCGTGGCTCGCCTGCTGATGCAGGTCGACGTCGTCAGCGTCTTCGGCCGCCGCTCCAAGGCGTCCATCCGCTATCCGTACCGGAAAGCCTTCGCCAAACAGATGTTCAACGAGATCTGCGCGAACGTCGCCGCCGCGCAGCGGCGCCTGGCACAGGAGATCGCCGCGAACGAGCCGCCGAAGGAGAGGGTGGCGGAGGAGATGCCGCCGATGCCGGAGGAGAGCTCGATTTAGTGCCGTGAAGAGCGCCAACGATGGCGGAGCGCGGCGAAATAGTCGCTTTTCCTACCCGTCCGAAACTTTTTGACGGCCTTACCGTACCGTACGGTATGTTGCCGCTGATCCTTGCTGTTTTCCTCTTCTGCTTCGTGCTCGAGCGCGTCGTCCCCGGCTGGCGCCTGCCGCGCGTGGAGACGTGGCCGCTGCGCGTCGTCGCCGTCAACGTCGTGCAGCTCGGCGTGGTGCTCCTGGCCGGCCTGTCGTGGGAGCGCTGGCTCTCCGGCCGTTCGCTGTTCCACCTCTCGGCGCATCTGCATCCGCTACCCGGCGGCTTCGTCGCCTATTTCATGGCCACGTTCGTATTTTATTGGTGGCACCGCTGGCGTCACGAGTCCGACTTCCTCTGGCGCGCCTTTCACCAGATCCATCACAGCCCGCAGCGGATCGAGGTCATCACGTCGTTCTACAAACACCCGTTCGAGATGATCGTCAACTCCGTCCTCGGGTCGCTGATCGTCTACACGCTGCTCGGCCTCGATCTCCGTGCCGGCGCGATCTACACCGCCTTCACGGCGCTCGGCGAGTTTTTCTACCACACGAACGTCCGCACCCCGCGCTGGATCGGCTACGTATTCCAGCGCCCGGAGATGCACCGCATCCACCATGAATACAACCGCCACCGCAACAACTACGGCGACTTCGTCTGGTGGGACATGCTCTTCGGGACATACGAAAATCCGAAGGCGTTCACAGCGTCGTGCGGATTCGACGGCCCGCGCGAGCAGCAGCTCGTGCCGATGCTGGCTTTCCGCGACGTGCACCGCCCTCAGGCGTCGCTTTAGTGCCGCCCGGCGAGCGATGTGACGTTCATTTGCGTCTCCGTCTCGCTCACTGCGCGAACTCCCAAACCGCCCGCCCCTTCCCGTCGAAACGCAGCACGCTCTTGCCGAGGCGCACCTCGCGCTTGGGGGCGTCGCGCACTTCGAGGACCACGCGCACGATGCCGCGCTTCTCCGGCGTCGCTGGGACGAAGTGGAGCATGACGCCGGCGGGGTGTGCCGCTTTCAGGCGCTCGATCGTGGCGGGGTCGGCGGCGATCGTGATCTCGCGGACGTCGACGAGCAGCGGATGCGGCGGCGTTTCGGGCAGTACGGCTTTGTATCGCGTCAGGACCGCGCGGCGCGTGATCCCGGTCTCGCCGTGCGATTTCTCCGGATGCCACTGCGCGAGAAAGTCGGCGTGGTACTCCATCACCCAGGCGTCGATCGGCGCGTCGGACGCGAGGCTCTTCAGGCCCGCCGCCCAGAACCACGGCACCTGCGCCTCGCCGAGCTTGCGCGTGATCAGCTCCGGCTTCTCAATTTCCGGCAACTCCCGAATCGCTCCCGGCTCTTCCGGCGTCAGGGCCAGGCCGCCCGTTCCTTTGCGGAAATTCGTCGCCGTACTGGCGTTGAAGAACTCAAAGTAGGTGTTCGTGCCGTAGAAGTAGATCCCGGTGTACGAGCGGTCGTTGCGCACCGTCGTCCGCCGCTCGAAGGGCGCGAATTCGCGCGTCAGAAAGGCGTTCCCGTCGATCGCCGCGTACGTCTCGTGGTCGAGGACGACGAAGAAATGATTCAGGAACACGACGAGCGCGGCCGCGGTCACAGCCCCCGCCCCACCGCCGGCACGATGATGCGCAGCTCGTCCATCAGGCGCGTGAACTGGTCGGGGTAGAGCGACTGCGGGCCGTCGCAGACCGCCTTCTCCGGATCGTGATGGACCTCGATCAGCAGCCCGTCGGCGCCGGCGGCGACGATGGCGCGCGCCAGCGGCATGACCTTGTCGCGGCGGCCGACGGCGTGCGAGGGGTCGGCGATGATCGGCAGGTGCGAGAGCTTGTCGATCACCGGGATGGCGGAGATGTCGAGCGTGTTGCGCGTGTAGGTCTCGAACGTGCGGATGCCGCGCTCGCAGAGGATCACGTCGTAGTTGCCGCCGGACATGATGTACTCCGACGCCAGGAGCCACTCCTGGATCGTCGCCGACATCCCGCGCTTGAGCAGGATCGGCTTGCGGATCTGTCCGAGCGCGGAGAGCAAGTTGAAGTTCTGCATGTTCCGCGCGCCGACCTGGAGGATGTCGACGTACGGCAGCATCCCTTCGATCTGCGAGATCTCCATGACCTCGGAGACCGTCGCGAGGTTGAACTCGTCGCCGGCGGCGCGCAGGAGCTTCAGCCCCTCCACGCCCATTCCCTGGAACGCGTACGGCGACGTGCGCGGCTTGTAGGCGCCGCCGCGCAGCACGCGCGCGCCGGCCTTGGCCACGCGGCGCGCGGTCTCGAAGAGCTGCGGCTCGTTCTCGATCGTGCAGGGGCCGGCCATGACGACGACGTCGTGCCCGCCGATGGCCACGCCGCGCGCCTTGACCACGGTCTTCTCGCGGCGGAAGGTGCGGCTCGACAGCTTGTACGGCTCGCTGACGCGCACGACCTCCTGCACGCCTTCCATGAGCTCGAACTCGCGCGGATCGATGGTGTCGACGTGCCCGACCACGCCGAGGACCGTGTGATCGGAGCCGGTGGAGCGGTGGACGTCGAAGCCGCGCGTGGTCAGCTCGGATACGACGTGCTCGACGTTCGCTTCACTGGTGTGCTTCTCCATGACGATGACCATTGGCGATCTCCTAGTGCGACGACGCTTCGCGCTCGACGCGCCGCGTCTCGTCGATGATTCGTTCGAAAAGGCGCCGCATGGCCGCGATCTCCAGCGGCCCGGCGGAGGTGGCCTCGACGTGTTGGAGGACCTGCTTCTCGCGCTCCGGCGCGTAGATGGGCAGGCC
>JBKOUP010000292.1:0-2746 GCA_046723495.1 Acidobacteriota bacterium | reverse complement strand
GTCAAGGACTTTGCAGCGATGCCCGCACGAGTAGCAGCGGACGGCGTTTTTCTCGAGCGCATCGACGAGCTCGGGGGCGGCGTCGGTCGTGCGCTCGGCGAGGACTTCTCCGAGAGTCATTGGGGCGGAAAACAGGCGCGTGGCATGGGAAATGCCGCGAAGCAGGTGACTGGGAACAGGTGACAGGGAACAGGTGAACGCCACCTGTCACCTGTCACCTGTTCCCTGTTCCCTGTCATGCTCATCCCCGACCTCTGGTACAAAAACGCCGTCGTCTACTGCGTCAACGTCGAGACGTTCATGGACGCGAACGGCGACGGCATCGGCGACTTCGAGGGGCTCATGCGCCGCCTCGACTATCTCTCCGGCCTCGGCGTAACCTGCCTCTGGCTCCTGCCGTTCTATCCCTCGCCGCGCCGCGATGACGGCTACGACGTGGCCGACTACTACGGTGTCGATCCGCGCTACGGTACGGCCGGCGACTTCGTCGAGTTCCTGCGCCAGGCGGACAGCCGCGGGATCCGCGTCGTGGTCGACCTCGTCATCAATCACACCTCGATCCGCCATCCGTGGTTCCGCGAGCGCCCGGAGTGGTATGTCTGGTCGAAGCGGCGCCCGCGCGACTGGAACAAAGGGATGGTGTTCCCGCCGGAGCAGAAGTCGACGTGGTCGTACGACGCGGAGGCGCGCCGGTGGTACTTCCACCGCTTCTACGATTTTCAGCCCGACCTGAACACGGCTCTTCCGGAAGTGCGCGCGGAGATCCAGCGGATCATGGGCTACTGGCTCGAGCTCGGCGTCTCCGGCTTCCGCCTCGACGCGCTGCCGTTCGCGATCTCGTCGAAGGGTCCGGACGTGCGCCCGCGGCACGACTTCGAGCTCCTGCACGAGATGCGCGAGTTCGTGCAGTGGCGCCGCCGCGACGCCGTGCTGCTGGCCGAGGCCAACGTGCTGCCGAACGCCGATCTCGACTACTTCGGCGACCGCGACGACCGCATGCATATGATGTTCAACTTCCTCGTGAACCAGAATCTCTTCTACGCGCTGGCCTCGGCGGACGCGCGCCCGCTGGCGCGCGCCCTGGAGCGCACGCGCCAGCGCCCGGTGACGGCGCAGTGGGGACACTTCCTCCGCAACAACGACGAGCTCGACCTCGGCCGCCTCACCGACGCGCAGCGCGAGACGGTGTTCGAGACGTTCGCGCCCGACGCGAAGACGCACCTCTACCGCCGCGGCATCCGCCGCCGCCTCGCGCCGATGCTCGACAACGACCGCCGGCGGATGGAGCTGGCCTACTCGCTGATGTTCACCCTGCCCGGCACGCCGGTGATCCGCTACGGCGACGAGCTGGGAATGGGCGATGACCTGTCCCTCCCCGACCGCCAGGCCTTCCGCACGCCGATGCAGTGGTCGTCCGAGCGCCACGGCGGCTTCTCATCGGCAAAGCGGACGGTGTCTCCGGTCATCGACGACGCGGTGTTCGGCTACCGCCGCGTCAACGTCGCCGATCAACGCCGCGATCCGAATTCGTTTCTCAACTGGACCGAGCGGATCATCCGCATGCGCAAGGAGCTGCCCGAGATCGGCTGGGGCGACTGGCAGCTCGTCAAGAGCGGCTCACCGCACGTGCTGGCCATCCGCTACGACTGGCGCGACAGCACGGTCATCGCCGTGCACAACCTCGACGCCAAGCCCCACACGGCGCGCATCACCGCCGGCGACAGGCTCGTCAATCTGCTGTCGGACGATCACAGCGACGGCGGAAAGATCACGATCGAGGGCTATGGATATCGGTGGTATCGCCTGCTATAATTCAGGCGGTCCATATTCATCATGCCAACGGTCGCCGAGATCATCAAGCGCATGCTGCCTTCCGGCACGTCATGGAAGGGCCGGAGACCGGACTGGAAGAAAGTTCCGTTCTGGCCGCCCGATCTCTTCGCGGTCGCGGCGACGCTGGTGAATGTCTCCGGCTGTTACGCGCAGCCGCATTATCTCTGCGGCTTCGAGGACGACTGCCCGTACGACGCTGACTATCGGACAGACATCGAGGGTCTGGGAGAGACGTACGGGGACGGCCTCGTTCCAGACGAGGTGCAGCAGCTTTGGGATGTCCTGTGGAAGCAACCGTGGCCGATCGACGGCGGCAGGAAGAAGTCCGCGGAATGGTGGGACGCCGCCATGCGCCTGCTGGCGATCGCCGACGAGGCCTCCGTCGGCGTGGGGTTCGCCGACCGCGAGCGCAAGCGCCTGATCGCGTACAAGGTTTTTCAGGCCCTCAAGGCCGAAGCCGTGCTCGGCGAAAAACGGTTGCCGCACGTCCCCCACAGTCTTTGCATCTACGTCTCTCCCAATGAAGCATGCGTGCAGCCGAAGACGCGCACGCCGCAGATCGGCTGTACGCTGCGGTCGCTGTCGCACAATCTGGCGCTTCTTCCTCCCGTCGGCGAAGTGAAGACGACGTGGCGGTACGGCACGAGCGCGGAAGACGACAGCGAGGAGCCGCTCAACGTGCTGCTGATCCCGTTTCCCTACGAGATCCGCGGCGACAGCTTCATCGGCCGTCCGAACAACGAGAAGCAAGCCTCCCCGCGCGCGGCATTCTTCGACATCGAGCAGCAATGGCTCAAGGGAGTGACCGCGGCGAAGTTCGCGGCGTTCATCCAGGAGCTGATCGAGGCGGGGAAGCGCGAGGTGCAGAACATCCACGCGGTGGTACTGCCCGAGGCGGCGCTCGAGCGCGAGA
>JBKOUP010000359.1:0-1599 GCA_046723495.1 Acidobacteriota bacterium | reverse complement strand
GATCAAGGGCTACACGCAGCTGCTGGCGCAGACGGTGAACGACCTGCCGCCCGACGAGCGGGCCACGTACCTGAACGCGGTCCTCGGCGAGATCGACCGCATGATGGGGCTGATCTCCGAGCTCCTCGACGTCTCCCGCATCGAGACGAACCGCCTGCAGATCGAGAAGCAGCCCATCCGCTGGATGGAGTTCGTGAACCGCCGCGCCAACGCCTTCCGCGTGCAGTACCCGGCGCGCGCGATCACCTTCGACACCGGCGACGGCAAGGAGACGGTGCTGCAGGTCGACCCCGACCGCATGCGCCAGGTGATCGACAACCTCCTCTCCAACGCCATGAAGTACTCGCCGGAGCCGAGCCCGATCGAGGTGCGCACGTGCATCGAGGATGGGCACATGCTGACGTCGGTGATCGACCGCGGCATCGGCATCCCCAGCGACGAGATCCCGCGCCTGTTCGAGCGCTTCCACCGGGCCCGCAACGTCTCCAGCCGCTACTACGGCGGCCTCGGCCTCGGCCTCTACATCGCCAAGGCCAACGTCGAGGCTCACAATGGCTCGATCGGCGGGGGCAGCGAGGAAGGGCAGGGGGCGACGTTTACGGTCACGTTGCCGTTGCCGTGAGGGGGCAGGGCGGAGGGCGCGGGGCGCAGGTGGTGGCCCCGCCCCCTGCGCCCTGCCCCCTGTCTCGATGCTAGAATCCGCGCGCTTTTCTAGGAGGCTCCGATTGCCGAGGTTTCGTCTCCTGCCGCGCGAGGAGTCGTTCTACCTTCAGTTCACCGCGATGGCCGACCAGATTCGCGGCGGGGCGCGCCTGCTCGAAGAGATGGTCGCCAAGGATCCGCCCCTCGCCGACAAGGCCCACGAGGTCAAGGAAGTCGAGCACAAATGCGATTTCCTCACCCACGAGATCATCCAGAAGCTGAACAAGACCTTCGTCACGCCGATCGACCGCGAGGACATCCACGCCATGGCCCGGGCCCTCGACGACGTCATGGACGCCATCGACAACGCCGCCGCGCTGATCCCGCTGTACCACATCGACCGCATCCGTCCCGGCACGCGCGAGCTTGCTCACATCATCGCCCAGTCGTGCGACGCCATGCGCGTGGCCGTGGCGGCGCTGGAGAAGCGCAGCGGGGTGCTCGAGCACACCGTGGAGATCAACCGTCTCGAGAATGAAGGCGACCGCGCCCACCAGCGCGCCGTCGGGCAGCTCTTCGACGAGGAGCACGACCCGATCATGGTCATGAAGTGGAAGGAGATCCTCGACCTGCTCGAGGACGCCACCGACCGCTGCGAGGACGTGGCCAACCTCCTCGAAAATATCGTCGTCAAGCACGGCTGATGTCGATGCTGCTCATCACCGTAGTCGGGCTCATCGCGGTGGCGCTGACGTTCGACTTCATCAACGGCTTCCACGACGCCGCGAACTCGATCGCCACGGTCGTCTCCACGCGCGTGCTCTCGCCGGGACAGGCGGTGATCTGGGCGGCGTTTTTCAATTTCGCGGCGGCGTTCAACTACGGCACGGCGGTGGCGAAAACGGTCGGCCACGGCATGATCGACATCTCCGTCGTCACGCGGGCCGTGATCTTCTC
>JBKOUP010000511.1:0-19392 GCA_046723495.1 Acidobacteriota bacterium | reverse complement strand
GCTCCTCGCCTGGATGAACGAACGCGACGACTGGGACGAATGGGATCGGCAAATCGAGGAAGACGCGAAGAGCGGAAGGCTCGACGAGCTCATGGAAGCTGCGCGCCGGGAACACCGCGAAGGCAAGAGCACGAAGCTTTGACTCCGTTGTCACCCCGAGCGTGAGCGAGGGGCCTGGGGGCGCGGTCGGCGCGGTCGGTTAGCCACCCGCCCGCCCAGGCCCCACGCTCACGCTCGGGGTGACATCAGGCCCATGGCACGCCCCACGCTCCTCTTCCCCGCATGCGAATCCAGCAAACGGACCGGATTTTGAAGGACTCGCGCGCGGCGCGGCACGGCGCGGCGCAGCATCCGCACGAGCACGGCGGCAACGTGATCACGCGGGCGTGGCACAAGCTCGTCGGCGCGTTCAAGCGGTAGGCTCTTCCGCATCCTCCTCTGCCTGCGGCTTGGGTGCTTGCACGATGACCCAGCGCACGCGGAAGCGCTCGGCGTCGAGCACCTCGATGTACAGATCGCCAAGGTTCGTGCGGTCGCCGGGGGCGACCTCGCGTCCGAGGCGCGCGGCCACGTAGCCGCCGATCGTCTCCTCCGCGGGCTCGCCGACCTCGACCTTCAGCCGCGCGGCGAGGTCCTCGATCAGGTAGTCGCCGCGCACGCGGTAGCGGCCGTTGCCGAGCGGCTCGATCTCGGGGCGCTCGCGGTCGAACTCGTCCTGGATTTGGCCGAACAGCTCCTCGGTGATGTTCTCCAGCGACACGATCCCCGAGGCGCCGCCGTACTCGTCGAGCACCACGGCCATGTGCGTCTTGCTCTCGATGAACTGCGACAGCAGCGCCTCTACCGTGCTGTTCTCGGGCACGAAGAGGATGTCGCGCTTCAGCTCGATCAACGGCCGTCCCGGCCCGCGCAACTGGGCGAGGAAGAGATCCTTCACGTGGATCAGCCCGATGGTCTGGTCGAGCGAGCCGTCGCACAGCGGGTAGCGCGTGTGCCGCGTCGTGCGCAGGATCTCCAGGTTCTCCTCGATCGACTTCGTCGTGGAGAGCACGATCACGTCGGTGCGCGGCACCATGATCTGGCGCGCCGTCCGCTTCGAGAATTCGAAGACGCCCTCGATGATCTCGCGGTTCTCCTCGGAGAGCACGCCGGCCTTCTCCGACGAGGCCAGGATCAGCCGCAGCTCTTCCTCGGAGTGGACCATGTCCTCCTTGCCGGCGGGCTTGATCCCGATCAGGCGCAGGACCGCGTTCGAGGTCTTGTTCAGCAGCCAGATCACCGGGAACATGACGACGTAGAAGACGCGCAGCAGGTGCGCGACCCATAGCGTTGTCGGCACGGTCTTGTCGATGGCGATGTACTTCGGCCCTAGCTCGCCGAAGATGATGTGCAGCGCGGAGATGAGGGTGAAGGCGATGACGGCGGCGATGGAGTGCGCGACACTGGCGGCGAACACGCCGAGGCGCGTCAGATGCGGGAGGATGAGCGCGGCGAAGGCCGGCTCGCCGACCCAGCCGAGGGCCAGCGAGGCCAGCGTCACGCCGAGCTGCGTGGCGGAGAGATAGCTGTCGAGGCGCCGGGTGATGCGCCGGGCCATCTTCGCCCGCGCGCTCCCCTCGGCGGCCATCTCCGCGAGCTGCGTGGGGCGCACGCGCACGATGGCGAACTCCGCGGCGACGAAGAAGCCGTTCGCGACGATGAAAAGGAGCGCCAACAGCAAGTACCAGGTCGGCACGGGAGGCGCGCTATTGTAGCGAAACGATGAGACGGCTTCTGGCGCTGGCGCTGCTTGCGGCCTCATGCGCGCGCGCGCCGCGCGAGCTCGACGTGGCCGCGGCGATCAGCCTGAAAGAAGCGCTGACGGAGGTCGCGCGCGGCTGGGAGGCGCACGGCGGCGAGCACGTCGTCTTCAACTTCGCCGGCTCGAATGTGCTGGCGCGGCAGATCAGGGCGGGGGCGCCGGTGGACGTGTTTCTCTCCGCGGACGAGCGGACGATGGAGTCGATTCGCGGGTTTCTGGAGCCGCCCGTGCCGCTGCTCGGGAACACGCTCGTCGTCGTCAGCGACAGGCCGATGACGTCGCTGCGCGATCTGTTGCCGCTGCGCGTCGCCATCGGCGATCCGAGCGCGGTGCCTGCGGGCGTGTACGCGCGGAAGGCGCTGGAGCGCGCGGGCGTACAGCCGCAAATCATTCCGTGCGAGAACGTGCGCGCCGCGCTCGCGGCTGTCGAGAGCGGCGGCGCCGATGCGGCGATTGTCTATGCGACGGACGCGCCTTTGGCGAAGCGGACGCGTGTGGCGCTGCGGTTGGACGAGCAGGCTGTCTATCCGATCGCCGTCGTCAAAGGCGCGAAGCATGTCGACGCGGCGCGGCGCTTCGTCGAGTATTGCCGTTCCGCCGAGGCCATGCGCGTGTTTGCGAAGTACGGCTTTCGCACACCGTCATCCTGAGCAAAGCGAAGGATCTCAGGATGTGGCGGCGTTGCCATTCGGAGATCCTTCGCCGTCTGCGCGGCTCAGGATGACGAGATCCAGCGTCTTCCAAAACCTCGGATACGACTTCGACACCACCTGCTCGTTCGCGATCGTGACGTTGCCGCGGGCCAGGCCGGCGATGGCGAAGGCCATGGCGATGCGATGGTCGTTGTGGGTCTCGACGGTCACGGGATCGCTGCCCCAGCCGGGCTCGATGCGCAGCGCGTCGGTGTGCTCCTCGACGCGCGCGCCGAGGCGGCGCAGCTCCTCGGTCACGGTGGCCAGGCGGTCGGACTCCTTCACGCGCAGGTTGGCCACGTTGACGATCTCCACCGCCTCGCTCGCCAGCGGCGCGATCGCGGCCAGCGTCGGGACGAGGTCGGGCGTGGCGTTGCAGTCGAAGGTGCCGCCGCGAAGCGTGCCGCCGGTGACGGTCGTGCCGTCGACGTCGCATCCCATCCGCTTTAGGATCTCCAGAAACGCGGCGTCGCCCTGCGCGCTCGGCAGGGCCAGGCCGTTCACCTGCGCGCGCCCGCGCGTCGCCGCCGCGGCCGCGAACCAGTACGACGCGGAGGAGTAGTCGCCCTCGACTTCGTAGGCGTCGCGGCGCAGACGTCCGCCGCGGACGCGGATGACGTTGCCCTGCTGGGTCACGCTCACGCCGAACGCGCCGAGGATGCTGGCGGTGATGTCGAGGTACGGCGCCGAGGCCACCGACGTCAGGTGCAGCGTCATCCCGTCGGGCAGCGTGGCCCCGCCCATCATCAGCGCCGATGCGAACTGGCTGGAGGTGTCGGCGGCGATGTCGACGTCGAAGCCGCCGCGCATTTTCTTGCCGCGGATGCGCAGCGGCGGGAAGCCCTCGCGGTCCGCGTACTCGACCTCGGCGCCGATCGTCACCAGCACCTCGACGAGGTCGCCGATGGGCCGCTCGCGCATGCGCTGCTCGCCATCGAGGACGAAGCGCCCCGGCACGAAGGCCAGGATGCCGGTGAGGAAGCGCATGGCCGTGCCGGCGTTGCCGACGAAGAGCGGCACCTCGTTTGCCGACATGCTCACGCGCTCGCCGATGCGCACGCCTTCCTTGAAGTTGCCTTCGATCGAAAAACCGATCGTGCGCAGCGCTTCGAGCGCGTAGCGCGTGTCGTCGGCGTCGAGGCAGTTCGTCACGAGCGTCGACCCCTCGGCGAGCGCGCCGAGAAGGAGCGCGCGGACGGAATACGACTTCGAGGGCGGCGCGGTCACCGTCGCGTTGATGTTGCCGACTTTCGGGATGACCTTCACGCGAACTCCAGCGTCAGGCCGTCGTACGCGAGATGCACGCCCTCCGGCAGCGTGGCCTCGACCTCGTCGTGGTCGACTTCGTGCGTGAGGTGGATCAGGTACGTCACCGGCGCGCCGATCTCCTGCGCCACCTGCGTGGCCTCGCCGATGGTGAAATGCGTCGGATGGGGCGGGGCGGGGCGGAGGGCATCGAGAGCGAGCACTTCGATGCCGTCGAGCAGTGCGCGCGACTCGGGCGGGATGCCGTTCGTGTCGGTGATGTAGGCGAACGGGCCGATGCGATAGCCGAGAATCGTCCAATCGCCGTGGCGTACCGGGATCGGCACGATCTCGATGCCGCCGGCGCGGAACGGGCCGTCGACCTCGACCAGCTCGAGCTGGGGCTTGCCGCCGCCGATCTGCGAGTCGTTCCAGATATAGCTGAAGGCGCGGCGAATGGCGTGCGCCGTCGGCGCGCTGGCGTACGCGGCGATCGGCGTCCGCTGCCGGAAGTTGAACGGACGGATGTCGTCGAGGCCCATGAGGTGGTCGGAATGCGAGTGCGTGAAGAGGATGAAGTCGAGGCGCGGGATGGGATCGCGCAGAAGCTGCAGGCGCAGGTCGGGCGTGGTGTCGATGAGAAAGTGCTTCCCCTCCGCCTCGATCTTCACCGACTGCCGCAGCCGCTGGTTCTTCGGATCGGCCGAGGTGCAGACGCGGCAGCGGCAGCCGACGACGGGAACGCCGGTGGAGGTGCCGGTGCCGAGGAAGGAGACGATCATGAGAGGTCAGAAGGCAGAGGGCAGAAGGCAGAGGTGCTCGCGCAGAACGCGCGTGTGCCGCCAGGACTTCTGCCTTCTGCCTTCTGCCTTCTGCCTTTCATATCGCGCTGAACGTGAACTCACCCGTAGCAGGATCAATACACATCGCTTCACCCGTCTCGTACCACGGAGGAAGAATCGTGACCTGAATGCCGCCCATCGGCTCCACGAACTTCTGGTGAAAGTGTCCGAACACGATGTCGGTGTACCCCTCGGCGCTGCGCTTCCGCGCGTAGTCCTCGAACTGCGCGAGCGGCAAGCGCGACTTGTGCTTGAAATTCGTCTTGGCCAGTTTCCGCTCCACGCTGTCGACGAAGTTTCGGGCCGTGCGCTTCGGGATCAGCTTCAGCGACAGCCGCGAAAAGGCGTTCTTCGAGGCGAAGCGCCAGAAGCGGTACGGGTAGTCGCGGTCGTTGATCAGGTCGCCGTGGACGATGAGGTACTTGCGCGCGCCGGCGCGGACGGCGTACTCCACGGCCACGTCCGTCACGGCCTCCTCGGCGAACGAACCTTCGAGGAAGAAGTCGCGGTTGCCTTCGACGTAGTGCACCGGCACGCCGGCGTCGCGCAGGGCGCGCAAGCGGTCGAAGACGATCTCCACCGAGCGCGTGCAGAACTTGTCGTCGGCGATCAGGTAGTGGAAGAGATCGCCGTTGAGGTAGAGCGCGCGCGGCGCGAGCGTCTCGAGCCGGTCGAGCCAGGCCACGATCGGCTGCTCGCTGCCGTCGGCGAGGCCGATGTGCGAGTCGCCGATGACGACGATTTGCCCCGGTGCAGTCACAGTGTCGTCTTCAGGTTCGCGCGCGGATTCGTGTCGTAGGCCGCTTCGAGCTGGTCGACCGCGTCGGCCGGCGCCTCCTTCGGCACGTGCACGATCACGCGATAGTAGTGGTTGCCCTTCTTCACGCCCTTGCCGCTGATGCGGAACGTCTGCCCGCCCTGCGTCCCCGCGGGGATGCGCGCGCGCATGGGGCCGTGGATCGTCGGCACCTCGACCTCCGCGCCGCGTACGGCCTCCGCGACCGTGATCGGCAGCTCGATGCGGATGTCGTCGCCGTCGCGCTCGAAGAACGGATGCGGGCGCACGTGCACGAGGAGGTTGACGTCGCCGGAGGGACCGCCGTCGATGCCGGGCTGCCCCTTGCCGCGGATGCGGATGCGCTGCCCGTCGCGCACGCCCTCGGGGATCTTGACCTTGACGGTCTCGGGCGCGCCGCCGCGGCCGATCGACAGCTCCATCGTCGTGCCGAGGACGGCGTCGCGGAAGTCGATCGTCACCTCGGCCTCGACGTCGCCGCCGCGCTCCGGCTCCGCCTGGAATCCGGCCGCGCCGCCGCCGCCGAAGAGGTCGGAGAAAATGTCGGTGAAGCCGCCGCCGCCCGCGCGCCGCGAGCGCGTATACGTGCGCGCGCCGGAGCCCGGCCCGCCCGCCCGGGTGAACTCCGAGAAGTCGAAGCCCGCGAACGGATTCGCGCCGCCGCGGCCGAACGGCCCGCCCGCGCCGCCGGGGAAGTGGAAGGCCTCGCGGCCGAGGCGGTCGTACTGCTGGCGCTTTTCCTTGTCGGAAAGGACCGCGTACGCCTCGGAAAGCTCCTTGAACTTCGCCTCGGCGTCCTTGTTCCCCTTGTTTTTGTCGGGATGGAACTTCTTCGCCAGCGCGCGGTAGGCCTTCTTGATCTCGTCGTCCGTGGCCGTTTTCTTGACGCCGAGAATGTCGTAGTAGTCCTTTTCAGCCATGGATGCGCCGCAGTTTTAGCACACGAATTGCTAAGATTCGCCGCGTCGCATGTACGGTTCTCTCTCGCGCCGCAACGTCCTGACCATGATCCTCGCCGGCGGCATGGGCGAGCGCCTCTACCCGCTCACGCGCGACCGCGCCAAGCCGGCGGTGCCGTTCGCCGGGCGCTATCGCATCGTCGACTTCGTCATCAACAACTTCCTCAACTCCGGCTTCTTCAAGATCAAAGTGCTGACGCAGTTCAAGTCGAACTCGCTCATCGAGCACATTACGCGCACCTGGCGGCTCGTGCCGGAGATCGGGCAGTACGTCGACGTCGTGCCGGCGCAGATGCGCAAGGGGCCGTTCTGGTTCCGCGGCACGGCCGACGCCGTCTTTCAGAACCTGGAGCTGATCTTCGACGAGCAGCCCGAGTACGTCTGCGTCTTCGGCGGCGATCACATCTACAAGATGGACGTCAGCCAGATGCTGCAGGAGCACATCGCCACGAACGCGGACCTGACCATCGCCACGATTCCCGTGCCCATCAGCGAGTCGATCCACTTCGGCGTCGTCGAGATCGACCCCGACTACCGCGTCACCGGGTTCGTGGAGAAGCCGAAGCCGGAGAACGCCAAGTCCATCCCCGACCGCCCCGACATGGTCCTGGCCTCGATGGGCAACTACATCTTCAAGGCCAGCGTGATGATCGACGTCCTGCAGCGCAATGCCCTGCGCGACTCGGCCCACGACTTCGGCAAGGAGATCATCCCCGACATGTACCGGCGGATGAAGGTCTACGCCTACGACTTCGCCAAGAACTACATCCCCGGCGAGTCCGAGCACAACCGCGGCTACTGGCGCGACGTCGGCACGATCGACTCGTACTTCGCGGCCTGCCTCGACCTCGTCTCCGTCACGCCGGCCTTCAACCTCTACAACCCGCAGTGGCCGATCATCTCTGCGCCGCTGCATCTCCCGCCGGCGAAGTTCGTCTTCGCCGACGCCCAGACCCAGCGAATCGGCGTCGCTACTGACTCCATGGTCTCGGACGGCGTGATCATCTCCGGCGGCACGATCAACCGCTCCGTGCTCCATCCGAAGGTGCGGATCCACTCGTACACGGAAGTCGACGAATCGATCCTGATGGACGGCGTCGACGTCGGGCGGCACTCCAAGATCCGCCGCTGCATCATCGACAAGGGCGTGAAGATCCCGCCGCACACGACGATCGGCCACGACCTCGAGCTCGACCGGCAGCGCTTCACGGTGACGGACTCCGGTATCGTGGTCGTGCCGAAGGGCGCCGAGATCGAGGAAGGCGTTCCGGCGGGGGCCGAATGACGCGCAACGACGGGCGGGCGCCGGACGAGATGCGGCGCCTGTTGATCACGCCGAATTTCTCGAAGCACGCCGAGGGGTCGGCGCTGATCGAGATCGGGGACACGCGCGTCATCTGCACCGCCTCCGTGCAGGAGAAAGTGCCGCCGTTTCTCTACCGCACCGGCAAGGGGTGGGTCACCGCGGAGTACGGCATGCTCCCACGGGCCACGACCGAGCGCACGGAGCGCGAGGCCGCGCGCGGGAAGCAGGGCGGACGGACGATGGAGATCCAGCGCCTGATCGGCCGTTCGCTGCGCGCCGCGGTGAACGCGGAGCTGATGGGAGAGCGGACGATCTGGATCGACTGCGACGTCATCCAGGCCGACGGCGGCACGCGCACGGCCTCGATCACGGGGTCGTTCGTGGCTCTGGCCCTGGCGCTGGGGCGGCTCTACATCGACGGCAAAATGGGGAGCTGGCCGGTCAGCGCCTTCGTCGCGGCCATCTCCGTCGGCATGATCGGCGGCAACGCCTGCCTCGATCTGAATTACGAGGAGGACTCGAAGGCCGGCGTGGACATGAACGTCGTGGCCACCGACAAGGGCAGCTTCGTCGAGTTGCAGGGGACCGCCGAGGGGGCCACGTTCAGCGAGGAGGAGATGAACGCGATGCTGGCGCTGGCCAAGAGCGGCATCGCCCAACTCGTGGAGCGGCAGCGCGAGGCGCTCGCGCCGACGCTGACGCGCGTCGACAGCCTGGCGCGGGAGCGGTTGAATCGGAAGTTCCGGTGATGCCGCTTGTCACCCCGAGCGTGTGCGAGGGGCCTGGGCGGGCGGGCGCCGGAACGTCACGCGCCACCCACGCCCCCAGGCCCCTCGCTCACGCTCGGGGTGACATGTCTTTCGCCGACCGCCGCGTCGCGGAATGGCTCTTCCTCCTCGCCTTCGCCGCCTACGCCTACTTCTACGCCGGCGGCGGCTGGTATCAGAACTCCGCCTTCGACCTCACCCGCGCCATCGTTGAGCGGCATACCGTCTCGATCGACGCCTACACCGGCAACACCGGCGACGTCTCCTTTGCCAACGGCCACGTCTACGCGAACAAGCCGCCGATGCTGTCGTGGCTCGCGGCTGTTCCGTACGCGCTGATCCCGCGCGCGGTGCCGCTCACCGTCGCCGTCTACCTCTGCACGCTCGCCTGCGTCGTGCTGCCGGGGGCGCTGATCCCGGCGATGCTCTATGCCTATGGCCGCCGCCGCGGCATTGACGCGCGATGGTGCGCGACCGTCGCCTGCACGACCGCCTTCGCCACGCTCCTCTTCCCCTACGCGACGATCTTCATGATCGCCGTGCCGAGCGGCGCGCTGATGCTCTACGCGTACACGAGCGAACGGCCAGCGCTAGCGGGCCTTGCCGCCGGCGCCGCCGCGGCGATGAACTACCTTTGCGTGAGCTCGCTGATCTTCGCGCGCCGCGCGCGCTTCGCCGCCGCCGCGGCTATCCCGCTGATCGCCGTCGCCATCTATCAGTGGATCTGCTTCGGCAGCCCCTTCGTCACGCCGATGGCCCGCGAGCACGCGCGCTTCCTCACGCACGGCAGCGTCTTCGTCGCGCCGTCGTTGCAAGCGCTCCTCGGCATCACGGTCTCGCCGTATCGCGGCCTCTTCTTCTTCGCGCCGGTGCTGTTGATGGCGATCCCGAAGATGCGCGACTGGCGCATCGTCGCCGTCGCCGCGTTCTTCTTCGCCTTCAACGTCTGCTTCAACGGATGGGAAGGCGGCTTCGCCGTCGGCGCGCGCTACCTCGTCCCGCTGATTCCGCTCCTCGGCCTCGCTCTGCTCGACTGCCGCGGCTGGATGCGTCCCGCCGTCGTCGCCCTCGCGATCGTCTCCTTCGCCATCAACGTCGCCGCCACCGCGGTCGACCCGCAGCCGTCCGGCTCGATCCCGCGCCCGCTGACGCAGTACATCGTCCCGCTCCTCTTGCACGGCCGCTTCGCGCCGAGCGTGCCGATCACGCCGCCGTGGTCCGCCGCGACGATCACCGGCCACACCTCGGTCAACCGCCTCACGCACGACGAGGCCGCCGTCTTCCAGCGCCACCCGCCCGGCTCTCCGGAATCCGAATGGGCGAGCTTCAACCTCGGCGAGCTCCTCTTCGGCCCCGGCGACGCGCGCTCGCTGATTCCTATCGTCCTGCTGCTCGCCGCCGGCGGAGCCGCGATCGCGTGGCGAGTCCGGCAAGTGCCGCGATCGTGACCAGCGCCGCCGCCGCGCCGCCGTAGAACGTCGCCGGCGCGTACCAGACGCGCACCTCGGTCTGGCCGGGCGGAACCGTCCAGCCGAGGAACGGGCCGTTGACCGGCTGCGGCTCGATCTCGCGGCCGTTCCGCGTCACGTGCCATCCAGGCCACCACGGAATGCTGCTGGCCACGAACGTCCATCGCGGCGCCGACACGTGCAGGCGGAAGTCCGTCGGCCGCGCCGACACGATCCGCACCGACGCCACCGGCGCCGTCGCCGGCCGCGGCGCGAGGAGGTCCTGGCGCATGCGGTCGTCGATCACCGGCAGCACCTTCACCATGGCCGTGTGCGCCCAGTCGGTGTGGTGGGCGAGCTTGTTGACGAACTTGTCGCCTTTGAATTCGAGCACGACGTTCGGCGGCGCCCAGAAGCGCGGCAGGACGTCGCGGTTCTCCCAGAGGCGGCCGTCCTTCCCCTCGTAGACGAGCGCGTAGCGGTCGCGGTCCTTCATCGCGTAACGCGCGTCGGTGACGACGTAGCGGACGTTGGTGAGGTCGAGCACGCGCGTGTCGGGATCGTCCCACTTCATGAAGTAGTCGTCGGTGTTGAGCCCGAAGGTCGTGCGCAGGAATCCGACGTAGCGGCCGTTGGCCATCGGATCGTGGACGCGCACGTCCTCGACGCCGAAGAGCGCGTGCGCGTTCGGGAAGAATGCCGGGCCGAGACCGACGACGCGGAACGGCGCGCGCGGCCAGTCGCGCTGGAACTGCTCCAGCTTCGCGATGAGCGGCGTCGCCGGGTACATCAGGCTCGCGGAGAGCGTCGGATTCCATCCCTCGCACGCGGTCCACATCTCGGCGACCACGGCGACGCCGACGAGCATCATGGCCGCCTCGCGCCAGCGCGTGGCCAGCGTCGTCAGCGCCAGCAGGACGATCATCGACGGCAGGATGGCCATCATCGACGCGCTCTTCTCCCACTCGCCGGGGAAGGGCATCCGCGTCATCAGCCAGAGCAGCATCGACGCGGTGACGAGGCCGCCGAAGAGGAGGAACGCGGCGCGGTCGCGCAGCACGGCGTCGAGCGCGGCCGCGGTCATGGCCGCGAGCATCCAGCAGAGCATCAGGCGCAGGCGCGCATTCGCGGCGAGCTTGAAGATGAGGTGGAAGGCGGTGCTGACGCCGGGCCAGGCCAGCATGATGCCGAGGACGATGAGCGTGCCGATGACGAAGTAGAGCTCGCGGTCGTGGAAGCGGCGGCGGACGACGGCGCGCAGGACGAGAGCGAACCACGAGGCCACGCCGAGGATGCCGGCGAAGCCGGTGATCGACTCGGCGACCGCGGGGCCCCACGGCTTCTCGTACGGAACGTGCCCGAAAAACTGCGGTTGGAAGAGGATGACCTCGGAGGGAAAGTCGGAGTAGTAGCCGATCTCGTTCGGACGGACCTGTAGCTCCTGGTAGCGCTTCGACTTCGTGAGGGCCTCGGCGAACGGAGCGATGAACGGCGCGGCGATGATGGCGGCGACGGCGACGGCCGCGACGACGGCCACGGCGCTGCGCCACTGCCGCCCGACGAACCACAGCACGTACAGCGCGATGAAGAACGCCGTGTGCGAGACCGTCTCCGGATGCCCGCCGTAGAGCATCACCGCCCACACGCCCACCGCGGAAAGAAAGCGCGGCCAGGTGACGCGCTCCAGCAGCAGGTCGGTCGTGAGGAACGCCGCCGGGATCCACACGGCCACGGTGACGAGCGGGAAGTGCAGCCACGTCTGTACGAATGTGCACCAGCCGAAGGCGACGGCGCCGATGGCGCTCGGCAGCTCGCCCCACCCGCGCCGCCGGCAATAGAGAAAGGTGAAGGTGAGGGCGATGAGGATTTTCCACGCCGCCTCGGCGGTGAAGGCGTAGCCGAGCGGCAGCGGCAGGGCCAGGAGGCGAACGAGCGAGAACGGCGAGCTCTGCGCGTTGGCCAGCAGCGGATAGCCGCAGCCGGCCTGGGCGTTCCACAGCGGCAGCGAGAACGACCGCAGCGCTTCGCGGGCCTGGTGCGCCCACGGCACGATCTGCATGACGATGTCGTTCATCTCGAAGTTCGCGATGCGCCGCTTCGGCAGCCAGCCCGACCACGGCGGCAGGATGCCGACGATGTCGACGGGGAGGTTGACCCACGTCCCCGTCAGCGGCCGCCACAGGAAGATCAGCACGAGCAGGTAGAAGAACGCGGCGATGCGCCAGCGCAGCGCGGCCACGCCGGCACGCCGCGCCAGCCAGACCGCGAGCGCGTAGACCGCGCCGACGTAGAGGAAGGTGAAGTTCATTTCATGAAGGCGCGTGCCCGGGCGAAGGGCCCGGCGTCGCCGCGAAGCATCTCACGGGCGATGCGCAGCACGGCGTCGAGATGCGGGGCGATGTTCGCGTCGTTCGCCGCGAGCACAGGAGCCCAGACGCCGGCATCGCTCTCGGCCAAGCGCAGGAACGTGCGCAATCCGCTGCCGACGAAGCGCTCGTCGACGCCGCTGTCCTGCAGGTGCGCGGCGAGCGCGGTGGAGAGGAGCTGCGGCAGATGACTGGTCAGCGCGACGGCGCGGTCGTGATCGTCCGCGTCGACGAGCTCCATGCGCGCACCGCACGCCGCGATGATCTCCGCGACGAGCGGATGCTCGCGGTCGACGAACCAGACCTTGCCGCGAAACAGATCGCCGCGCGCCGCGCCGAGCCCGCGCTGCTCCGACCCCGCGAGAGGATGCCCGGCCACGAAGTTCTCGCCGGCAACCGCGCGCAACGGCGCCATGACCGAGCAGACGGACGTGACCACGCCCGTCACCTGTTCCCTGTCGCCTGTGACCTCCACGACAGCCACATCCACCGGCGTCGCCAGAACCACGACATCGGCGGGCTCGAACGCAAACACGCGCTCATCGGCCGCCTCGCCCGGCTCCTCGACGAACGGATCGATGTACGCCACCCGCCACCCCGCCGCGCGCAGCGCGATGCCGATCGAGCCGCCGATCAGGCCGAGGCCGGCGATCAGCGCGCGAGGCATCAGCGCGACATCAGGATGAGCGTGCGGTCCACCGTCTGCGAAGTCGACACGTCGAAGTACGGGCGCTGCACCGTGACCCGGGGACGGTTCGGCTTCGCCGCGATCTCCGCGGCCTTGTACTTGCCGTTCGCCTTCGCGATGTCGATCTTCAGCCCCATCTTCTCGGCCACGGGGATGATCGGCCTCGTGTCCGAGGCCAGGTCGCCGCTGCGGAAGTAGGCCGGCGGCTTCGCCGCGCTCAGGTTGTTCGTCGCGTCGGGCGCGACGTTGTTGTAGCCGTACGACTTCGCGTAATACTCGGCCACCTGCTCCACCGGCGCATCGGTGTCGTAGATCGCCGTCGGCGGCGGCTCCTCGGTCGGCGCGAGGATCTTGTGGGCCTGCTTGAACGTGTCCGTGAGCTGCGGCAGGTACTTCGAGCCCGGATAGATCACGAACGAAAACTGCTCTTCTTCTTTCGCCTTTTCCCCTTTGCAGGCCGCCAGCGCCAGGACCAGCGCCAGCGCAATCAGAAGGCGATTGCGTTTGGACATGGAAATGAAACCCTCCAATGAAATTCGGCGCGGGACGATATCGCGTTTAGTGCCCGCGGTCGAGTCCCAGATACGCATGAAGGGCCATTCCCGTCACATCGTGGAAGCGCTGCCCGTACGACTGGATCGCTCCGGCGGGCTCGTCGAGCCAGATGCGCTCCACGCGGAAAAGGGGGAAAAACATCGTCGTCACGTCGAGGTTGGCCTCGTCGTGGTGGGCGATCTGGCGGATCCAATCCTCGTACGAGTCGAGGTTGATCCCGCGCAGCGTCACCCCCGCCGCCGACAGCGACGTCAGCACGCCGAAGAACTTCTCCTTCGGATTGACGAGGTTCACGATCACGAGCGACAGCGGCTCGAAGCCTTCGATCATGGCTCCTTCTCGCTCAGCTCGATGAGCACGCCGTTCCCCGCCGCCGGATGGAGAAAGGCCACGCGGCAGCCGTGCGCGCCCGGCACCGGGGCCTCGTTGATGAGGCGATAGCCGCGCTCTTTGAGCCGCGCCAGATGCGATTCGATGTCGTCGACGCGGAGGCAGATGTGATGGATCCCCTCGCCGCGTTTCTCGATGTATTTGGCGATCGTCGAGTCGGCGCTGCTCGGCTCGAGCAGCTCGAGATTCGCGTCGCCCACGGAGAGGAAGGCCGTGCGGACCTTCTGCGTCTCCACGGTCTCGACGTGCTCGACGTGCAGGCCGAGGTCCTCGTAGAGTTTTTTCGCGACGTCGATGGACTTCACGGCGATTCCGATATGGTCGAGCTTCGTCATACGCCGCGTGCCTCCGCGCCCCAAATATGTTTATGGAGCTGCGTCTGCAGCCGCGCCGGCACGCCATCGGCGAGCATCCACTCCGCGAGCGACTTCATCTCCATCTCCCCCCAGACCGGCGAGAAGAGCACCGTCCAGCGCTTCAGGTCGCGCTCTTCGACGACGCGGCGCGCCCAATCGTAGTCGCTGCGGCCGGCGATGACGAACTTGATCTCGTCGTGAGGGCGGAGGATGTCGAGGTTCTCCCAGCGGTTCTTCTCGACCTCGCCGGAGCCGGGGCACTTGATGTCGAGGATGATCTTGGCCCGCGGGTCGACGGGAGCGACGTCGATGGCCCCCGAGGTCTCGATGAGGACTTCGTAGCCGTCGTCGCAGAGGCGGCGGATCAGATCGAACGACTCCGGCTGCGCCAGCGGCTCGCCGCCCGTCACCTCGACGAGGTTGCAGCCGTAGCCTTTGACGCGATCGAGGATCTCGCCGATCTCCATCCGCTCGCCGCCGGTGAAGGTGTACTCCGAGTCGCACCAGCGGCAGCGCAGGTTGCAGCCGGTCAGGCGGACAAAGACGCACGGCCGCCCGGCGTGCGTCGACTCGCCCTGAATCGAGTGGAAGATCTCAGTGACGCGCATACACCGTCGGATCGGGAACGCCGGCCTCCTCGAATCCCTTCCGTCGAAGGATGCACGAGTCGCAGTGCCCGCACGCCCGCCCCTCGGCGTCGGGGTCGTAGCAGGAGTGGGTGAGGGCGTAGTCGACGCCGAGCTCGACGCCGCGGCGGATGATGTCGGCCTTCGTCATCTGCACGAGCGGCGCGACGATCCGCGGCTCTCCGCGCTCGACGCCGCTGCGCGTGCCGGTGTCGATGACTCGCTTGAACGCGCTCAAAAACTCCGGCCGGCAATCGGGATAGCCGCTGTAGTCGACGGCGTTGACCCCCAGCCAGATCTCCTGCGCGCCGCGCACCTCGGCGAATCCGAGAGCGAGGGCGAGAAAGATCGTGTTCCGCGCCGGCACGTAGGTGACCGGGATCCCCGGCGCGCCGACGGCGTCCTTCGGCACGGCGATGTCGGAGGTGAGCGCGCTCCCGCCGAAGAGCCGCAGGTCGAGCGGAAAGACGAGGTGCTCGACGACGCCCTGCGCTTTTGCCACGCGCGTTGCCGCCGCCAACTCGACCTCGTGCCGCTGGCCATAGACGAAGGAGATGGCGCGGCACTCGCGCCCCTCGGCCCGGGCGATGGCCAGGGCGGTGGCGGAGTCGAGGCCGCCGGAGAGGAGGACGATGGCGCGCACAATCACGGTTCAAGCACAGTTGGGACGAGATCTAGAAGTTGCTGAATGAGCTGTGGCAGCCGGGCCTCAACAACGTCGAGTAACCGTTTCCACTCGACTTCGCGATATCCGTGCACCAGCCAGTGGCGTTGTCCAATGATGTCGGACCATGGAATCTCCGGATGCGCAGCCTGAAAGTCGCGGCTAACGTGGTTCGCTGCTTCACCGATCAGCGAGATCGTGCGTTCCAGAGCCCTCCGCGACCGGATGTCCACTTCGACACCAGCATCCTTCGAGATCGCAATGGCTTCGCGCGAAAACTGAAGCATGTCCGCGAGATACCCGGCGTCGCGCGTGTCAGGCTGCATAGAGCACTTGGCTCGTCCCCAAAATCTCGCGCCGCCGGAAGGGGTTTTTCACCGCCGATTTCTCGACGACATCGACGCGCCTGCCGAGCAACGCCTGAAATTCATTTTGGAGATGAATCAGATCCCACAAGTCCCAAGGAGCGGCCGGCTCGAAAACAACGAGCAGGTCGACGTCGCTGTCATCGCCGAAATCGTCGCGCAGCACGGAGCCGAAGAGCGACAGCTCCGTGATCCGCCACTTGCGGCAGATCTCGGCAATGCGCTCGGGATCGATGCCGAGGCGACGACGAACAATATCTGTGGCGGTCATCGCTTTCATCCTAACGCGATCTGCTACCCTCTCGCGCCTATGAAGCGACTCGTCCCCATCCTGCTGCTCCTCGCTTCCGCCGCGCTCGCTGCCGACCGCTGGCAGCCGGCGGACCGCCTGCGCCTCGTCAACGCCTCCGATCCGCAGCTCTCGCCCGACGGCGGCACGGTCGTGATCGTGCGCAGCCATCCGAACGCGAAGGAGAACCACTACGACAGCGAGCTCGTGGCCATCGATGTTGCCAGCGCCGCGCAGCGGCCGCTCACGTTCGACCGCCGCGGCATTGCTTCGCCGCGCTGGTCGCCGGACGGCACGCGCATCGCCTTCCTCGCCAACGCCAGTGCCGAGCGCGAGGCCAGGCGGCAGATCTGGCTCATGTCGCTCAATGGCGGCGATGCCCGTCGCCTCACCGACGCCCCGCGCGGCGTGCAGCAGTTTGCGTGGAGTCCGGACGGCACGCGCATCGCCTACGTCACCGCCGACGAAGCGCCGAAGTCGGACGAGAAGCCCCTCTCCTTCGAGATCGGCGACGACGACTACCTCATGCGCGAGGAGCCGACGCCGTCGCACGTCTGGATCGTGCCGGTGAGCGGCGGCGCCGCCAAGCGCCTCACCTCGGGCGCGTGGAGCCTCCCCATCGCCCACCCGCCCGGCCCGGCCCCGTCGCCGCTCTCCTGGTCGCCGGACGGCAAGAGCATCGCCATTGCCCGGCGCGACAGCGCCCACGCCGCCACGCCGAACGTCACCCGCATCGCCCTCGCCGACGTCGCCACCGGCGAAGTCCGCCGCCTGACCGCGAGCGAACACGACGAGGCCCATCCCGTCTTCTCGCCCGACGGCACGCGCATCGCCTACTGGCAGTCGCGCGGCGCGCAGCGCGGCAGCGCGAACGCGATCTGGATCGTTCTCGCCGCCGGCGGCAGCGGCACGGAGGTCACGACGGGACTCGACCGCAACGTCTATCGCTCCATCTGGCTGCCCGACGGCAAGTCCTTCCTCACCGCCGCGCACGAGGGAACGTCGACGCGCTACTACGTCGTCGGCCTCGACGGCAAGGTCCGCCGCCTCGACCTCGGCGAGCTCGATCCGACGCACGGCTACTGGCCCGACGCCACCGTCGCGCGCAACGGCACGATCGCCTTCACGGCCTCGACGCCGTCGCATCCGCGCGAGCTCTACGTCCTCACCTCCCTCGACGCCAAGCCGCGCCAGCTCACCCACTTCAACGACTTCGTCGCCGAGCGCCAGCTCGGGCGAAGCGAAGTCGTGACGTGGAAGAACGACGGCTACGACTTCGACGGCGTCGTCGTCTATCCGCCCGACTTCGACGCCACGAAGAAATACCCGCTCGTGCTCTACATCCACGGCGGCCCGCGCTCCACGTCGACGACGGCGTTCAGCACCATCCCGCAGTCGCTCGCGGCGAACGGCTGGGTCGTCTTCCAGCCGAACTACCGCGGCAGCGACAACGCCGGCAACGACTTCACCCGGGCCATCCTCGACGATTCCGGCGCCGGTCCCGGCCGCGACGTCATGGCCGGCGTGGAGGCGGTGAAGAAGAAGGGCTTCGTTGACGAGAGCCGCATCGCCGTCGGCGGCTGGTCATACGGCGGCTACATGACGACGTGGATGATCGGCCACTATCCGATCTTCAAGGCCGCCGTGTCGGGCGCCGCGGTCAACAACCTCCTCGACCAGTACGTCCTCAGCGACGGCGGCCTCGGCCGCGGCCTGACGTGGGGCTCGCCGTTCAAAGGCGACAACGCCAGGAAGTACATCGAGCAGTCGCCGATCGCCTCGGCCGCGAAGATCACCACCCCGACGCTGATCATGAGCGACGCCGGCGACGTACGCGTCCCGATCGTGCAGTCGTACCAGCTCTACCGCGCCCTGCGCGACAACGGCGTGCCGGTGAAGTTCATCGCCTACCCGGTCAACGGCCACAACCCCGAAGACCCGCTGCGCCAGCTCGACATCGAGAAGCGATACGTGGAGTGGTTCTCGAAGTATCTGAGGTGATGACCATGGCCGAACTCAACGTCTACGAGCTCCTGAACCGCAAGCGCCGCGGCGCGCCGCTCGAGGCGCGCGAGATCGAAGCATTCGTGGAGCGCTATACGCGCGGCGAGATCCCCGACTACCAGATGTCGGCGCTGCTGATGGCCATCGCCATCAACGGCATGACCGCCGAGGAGATGGCCACGCTGACCCAGTCCATGCTCCGCTCCGGCGAGCAGTGGCACCTGCGCGACCGCTACGACTTCATCGCCGACAAGCACTCCACCGGCGGCGTCGGCGACAAGGTCTCGCTCGTGCTCACGCCGTGGGTCGCTGCCTGCGGCATCAAGATCGGCATGCTTTCCGGCCGCGGCCTCGGCCACACCGGCGGGACGCTCGACAAGCTCGAAGCGATCCCCGGCTTCAACGCCCGCCTCTCGCGCGAGGAGTTCGAGCGCTGCGTCGAGGAGGCCGGCGGCGTGATCTCCACGTCGACCGACGGCATCGCCCCGGCGGACAAAAAAATCTACGCCTTGCGCGACGTCACCGGCACCGTGGAGTCGCTGCCGCTGATCACGGCCTCGATCATGTCGAAGAAGCTGGCCATGGGCGCGTCGGCGCTGATCCTCGACGTGAAGACCGGCAGCGGCGCGTTCATGCGCCACTACCAGGACTCGAAGGCGCTGGCGCAGAGTCTCATCGACGCCGCGGCCGGCTCGGGCACGCGCGTGGAGGCGCTGATCACGGACATGGATCGCCCCCTCGGCGTCGCCGCCGGCAACGCCAACGAGATCATCGAGACGATCGAGGTCCTGAAGGGCAACGGCCCCGCGGACGTCGAGGAGGTCACGCGCGCGCAGGCGATCCGCATCCTGGCGATGTCGGGCCGCTACGACGATGCCTCCGCGCGCGAAGCGCTCGACGACGCTCTCCGCTCCGGCCGCGCGCTGGAGCAGGCCCGCAAGTGGATCGCCGCGCAGGGCGGTGACGCCGCGGTCGTCGACAACTACGCGCTGCTGCCCCAGCCGGCCGAGACGATCGAGGTGAAGGCGCCGCGCAACGGCTTCATCGTCCACATCGACACCTACCAGGCCGGGATGTTCACGGTGGACCTCGGCGCGGGCCGCAAGAAGGCGGACGACGTGATCGATTACGCCGCGGGCGTGATGTTCGACCGGCGCACCGGCGACGAGGTGAAGGCAGGGGAGACGATCGCGCGCATCCAGCTCGGCCGCGGCGGGCGCGACGCCGAGGAGC
>JBKOUP010000111.1:0-2049 GCA_046723495.1 Acidobacteriota bacterium | reverse complement strand
CGTGCGGCTTCTGCAACGTGACCACCGGGCGGCCGTACGCGCCGCCGGCGGCGGATGAGCCGCGCGCGGTGGCGGAGACGGCGCGGCGGATGGGGCTGCGCCACGTGGTCGTCACCTCGGTGACGCGCGACGATCTCCGCGACGGCGGCGCGCAGCAGTTCTCGTCGACGATCCGCGAGCTGCGCGCGGCGATGCCGAACGTCGTCGTGGAGGTGCTGACGCCCGACTTCCGCGGCAACGCCGAGGCGGTGCAAACCGTCGTCGAGGCGAAGCCCGACTACTTCAACCACAACGTCGAGACCGTGCCGCGGCTCTACGACTACGTCCGCCCCGGCTCGCGCTTCGCGCGCTCGATCGCGATGCTCTCCGAGGCGAAGCGCATCGACCCGGCGATCACGACGAAGTCCGGCCTGATGCTCGGCCTCGGCGAGCGGCGCGACGAAGTGCTCGACGTGCTCGAACAGCTGCGGGCGGCCGAGGTCGAGATCGTCACGATCGGGCAGTACTTGCAGCCGAAGCGCGAGAAGCTCGACGTCGTCGACTACATCCACCCCGCCGTCTTCGACGACTACCGCGACGCCGGCGAGGCCATGGGATTCAAGGCTGTCTTCTCCGGCCCGTTCGTGCGAAGCTCGTACATGGCGGACCTGGTGGCAAATTCAGTTTATCCCTCGCGGAGCGAGGGATCAGCCATTACACCGCGAGGCGCGTAATTCAAGCCCGTCGCGGTGGTTCGGCTGATGCCTCGTCTTCGCGAGGCATAAACTAAAGCCAGCCCATGAAGCGAAAGCCGCGAGCGATCGATCCTGACGCAGCCGAGCGCGGCGCGTTCTTCCTCACCTGGCTGCCGATGTTTCTCGACTACCTCTCCGTCGAGAAAGGGCTGGCCCGCAATTCCCTCGCGGCGTACCGCGCCGACCTGCGCCACTTCGGCCACTGGCTGGAGGAGCAGCCGATCGAGCTCGAGCGCGTCGAGCGC
This sequence comes from Acidobacteriota bacterium, assembly GCA_046723495.1. GTDB lineage: Bacteria > Acidobacteriota > Thermoanaerobaculia > Gp7-AA8 > Gp7-AA8 > DATDFB01. The sequence continues at coordinate 1,070 of JBKOUP010000111.1, read as the reverse complement.
ATCCACATCGTCCGCTACTTCCAGGCCCTGCGCGCCGCGGGCATCTCCGCGCGCTCCGTGGCGCGGGCGCTGGCGGCGCTGCGCGGGCTGTTCCGTTTTCTCGTGAGCGAGCGCCACCTCGAGCACGACCCGACGGAGAACATCGAGAACCCGAAGCTCTGGACGACGCTGCCGAAGTCGCTGCAGCCGTCGGAGGTCGAGGCGCTGCTGCGCGCTCCCGACCGCGCCTCGGCCGACGGCCTGCGCGACGCCGCCATGCTCGAGCTTCTCTATGCGACGGGGCTGCGCGTCAGCGAGCTCATTCGCGTCAAGGTCGAGGACCTGGTGATGGACGCCGGCTTCCTGCGCACGATCGGCAAGGGCTCGAAGGAGCGCATCGTTCCCTTCGGCGACGCTGCGCGCGACGCCGTCGTCGCCTACGTCGAGCGCGGGCGGCCGCGCTTCGCCAAGCGCCCCGATCCGCATCTCTTTCTCTCGAACCGGGGCCGCCCGATGTCGCGGCAGTCGTTCTGGATGAAGATCGTCCGCTACGCGCGCGCGGCCGAGATCCGCACGCACATCTCGCCGCACGTGCTGCGGCATTCGTTCGCCACGCATCTGCTCGAAAACGGCGCCGACCTGCGCAGCGTGCAGCTGATGCTCGGACACTCCGACATCTCCACGACGCAGATCTACACGCACGTGACGCGGGCGCGGCTCCAGAAGTTGTATGAGCAATATCATCCCCGGGCATGACGCCCAAGGAACCCCGTGGGCATAAGATTCGTCGCAGGATAGTTAGGCCGTGCACGTGAAGAAGGTCGTCCCGTTCCTGCTCCTCATCGCCGCCGCGGCTCCGGCGAGCGCGAGCATTGCTCTCTTCGCGGACGGCCGCTCGATGAAGATCGAGTCGTACAAGCTGCAGAACGACTCCGACATCGAGCTGCGCTTGAAGAGCGGCGGGGCCGTGACGATCCCGCTGGCGCGCATCGATCGCATCGTCGACGACGAGGTGGCGGCGCCCGCCGTCATCGCCGAGGTGAAGAAGATCGTCGAGGAGGAAGGGGGCATCTTTCCGAAGCGCTCCTGGC
>JBKOUP010000228.1:0-8224 GCA_046723495.1 Acidobacteriota bacterium | reverse complement strand
GAACGAGCCAGATGACGAAAATGGCTACGAGAATCCCGATGAGCTCGTGGGCGCCAGGCATGTCGGGGGTGCCGGTAGTGTAGCAGGTCGCAGGTCGCCCTGCGTCCTAGAGAATCAGCCGGACCGGCTGCTCGATGTATTGCCGCAGGGTGCGCAGAAATTCCGCCCCGGCGGCGCCGTCGACGACGCGGTGGTCGCACGACATCGTCACTTTCATGCGGTCGCGGACGACGATCTGCCGCTCTTGGACGACGGCGCGCGCCTCGGCCGCGCCGACGGCGAGGATGGCTGCGTTCGGCGGGTTGATGATGGCCGTGAATTCTTCGATGCCCCACGCGCCGAGGTTCGAGATCGTGAACGTCGAGCCCTGATACTCGTTCGGCATCAGCTTGCGGTTCTTCGCTTTTTCGACGAGGGCGCGCACTTCCTCCGCGATCTGCAGGACCGTCTTCTGATCGGCGTTGCGCACGACCGGCGTGATCAGCCCCTCGGCCGTGGCCACGGCAACGCCGACGTGGATCTGGCCGTGCTGCGTGATCGCTTCCTCGCCCCAGCTGGCGTTGACGTTCGGATGCTTGCGCAGCGCGAGCGCGACGGCGCGGACGACGAAGTCGTTGATGCTGGTCTTCTCCTCGATCTGACTGCGCAGCGAGAGGAGATTCGTGACGTCGTAATCGGCGGTGAGAAAGAAGTGCGGGATCGGCCCGATCGACTCGACGAGGCGCTTGGCAATCGTGCGGCGCATCGCCGAGAGAGGAATCGATTCGTCCTGCGCGACCGGCGCGGTGGGACGTTGAATATCCTTCGCCACAATCCTTCCGCCCGGCCCGCTCCCCCGCACGCCCTTCAGATCGACGCCCAACTCGCGCGCCATCTTCCGCGCCAGCGGCGACGAGCGCTGCCGTCCGTCGCCACCGGCCGGCCGAGGTGCAAGCGCGGGCGCCGTCTCCGGCGGCGGCGCGCTGCGATCCTTCCGCGGCCCCTTCGTCTCGATGGCCTCGGCGTACTCGCCGGTCGTGTGTTTGACGGAGTCCTTTTTGTCCGTGGCGCGGCGTTGCGGCTCTTCGCCCGGCGCGAGAATCGTCGCCAACCGCCCGCCCACCGGCACCATCTTCCCTTCGTCCGCGGCGACGTCGCCGAGGGTGCCGTCCTGCTCCGCTTCGAGATCGAGGTTGACCTTGTCGGTCTCGATCTCCAGCACCGGCTCGCCCTTCTTCACCGCGTCGCCCTGCTTTTTGTACCAGCGGACGACCTTCCCCTCGGTCATGGCATCGCCCATCTTGGGCATGATGATCTCGGCCATCGTCTATTCCTGATACAGCACGCGCTTCACCGCCGCGATCACGTCCTCTTCCTTCGGCGTGGCCAGCAGCTCCAGAACGCGCGCGTACGGCATCGGCACGTCCGCGCCGGCCACGCGCTCCACCGGCGCGTCGAGCTCGTCGAAGGCGTTCTCGGTGATGCTCGCGGCAATCTCCGCGCCCGCGCCGAAGGGCTTCCACTGCTCCTGCACCACGACGCAGCGGTGCGTCTTCGCCACCGAGGCGTACGCCGGCTCGAGGTCGAGCGGACGCATGGTCCGGAGGTCGATGACCTCGGCCTCGATGCCCTCGGCGGCGAGCTTGTCCGCCGCGGTCAGCGACAGGTGCAGCATCCTTCCGTACGACACGATCGTCACGTCGTCCCCCTCGCGCGCGACGCGCGAGACGCCGAAGGGGACTGTGAAGTCGGGATCGTCCGGCACTTCGCCTTTCATCCCGTACAGCGCTGCGCTCTCGAGGAAGATGACGGGATCACGGCCGCGCAGCGCCGTCTTCAGCATCCCCTTCGCGTCCGCCGGCGTGGACGGCACGGCCACGTTGATGCCGGGGAAGTGCGCGTAGTACGACTCGAACGTCTGCGAGTGCTGCGCGGAGAGTTGGACTCCCGCGCCTTGCGGCCCGCGGATGACGACCGGCACGTCGACCTGCCCGCCGGAGAAGTAGCGCACCTTTGCGGCGTGGTTGAGGATCTGGTCGGCGGCGACGATGGCGAAGTTCATCGTCATCATCTCCACGATCGGCCGCAGCCCGAGCATGGCCATGCCGACGGCGGTCCCGGCCATCCCCGCTTCCGCGATCGGCGTGTCGATGACCCGCCGCGGCCCGTACTTCTTGAGCATGCCGGCGGTGATGCGGAACGTGCCCTCGTAGACGCCGATGTCCTCGCCCATGATGAGGACGCGAGGATCGCGGTCCATCTCCTCGATCATCGCCTCGCGGATGGCGTCGCGGTAGCTTTTCTCAGGCATGGCTCACCACGTCGTCGTACAGCTCAGCGGCCAACGGCGTCGGACTTTCCTCGGCGAACTTCAAGGCCTTCGACACCTCCTCGGCGGCCCGCGACTCCATCTCCTTGACGTCGTCGTCGGTCAGCCCGCAGACCTCGCCGAGGCGGTTGCGGAGGATGAGGATCGGATCGCGGTGCTTGTGCTCCTCGACCTCTTCCTTCGATCGATACGGCTGCATCACGTCGGCGGCGCCGTGGCCGGAGAAACGATAGGTGACGGCCTCGATGCAGTACGGCCTGCCGGTGTCGCGCACCTGGCGGATGACGCGGTCGGCGACGCCGCGGACGGCGAAGATGTCCTGGCCGTCGACCTTCTCGGTGGGGATGTTGTAGGCGCGCACGCGGGCCGAGAGGTCGGTCAGCGCCGAGTGCCGCTCGACCGAGGTCCCCATCGCGTAGCCGTTGTTCTCGATGACGAAGACGATCGGGCAGAGGCCCTGGTTGCCCCATAGCCCGGCCATGTTCATGGCCTCGTGGAACGAGCCGATGTTCATCGACCCGTCGCCGAAGTAGCAGACGCAGATGCGCTCGCTGTTCTCGTACTTCAGCGCGTAGGCCGCGCCGGTGGCCAGCGTGAGGTGGCCGCCGACGATGCCGTAGCCGCCGTAGAAGCCGTGCTCGACGTCGAAAAGATGCATCGAGCCGCCCTTCCCCTTCGACAGGCCGGTGGCCTTGCCGAAGAGCTCGGCCATGACTTTGCCGGGATCGGAGCCGAGGAGGAGCGCGTGGGCGTGGTCGCGGTAGCCGGCGAAGACGATGTCGTCCTTGCGCAGCGCGGTGAGGATGCCGCTGGCGACCGCCTCCTGGCCGATGTAGACGTGGAGGTAACCGCCGATCTTGCCGCGCCGGAACTCGCGCTCCGTGGCCTCCTCGAAGCGGCGGATGAAGATCATCTGCCGGAGGATGTCGATCCACTCCGGTGCGCAGGCGGCGTCGTCGACAGCAGCCGCCGATGAGGCTTTTTGCTTCGCCATGACGGGCAGCGGATTCTAATATGTTCTTAGGTTCTTAGTTCTTAAGTTCTTAGGATGTCGCGCAACCTAGGAACCTAACAACCTAAGAACCTAGGAACCTAACGCATCCAAATCCGTGCCGCGCACGATGAACGCCAGCGCGACGATGGCCAGCACGGTCCCGTTCACCGTCAGCGCCGCGGTGATCGACCAGCGCTGCGCGACGAAGCCGGCCAGGAGGTTGCCGAGGGGCATGCCGCCGCGGAACGCCAGCATGAAGATGGACATGACCCGGCCGCGCATGGCGTCGCTCGTCGTCAGCTGCACGAGCGAGCTGTAGAGGGAGATGACGCCGACGATGCAGCTGCCGGCCAGGAAGGCGATGATGAGGCTCCAGGCCAGGTTGCGCGAGATGCCGAAGGCAACGAGGGTACAGGCGAAGGCGAGCTGCAGGATGAGGGCGAGCTTCCCCTTCTTCGCGGCGTAGGAGCTCGAGGCCACGAAGAGCGCGCCGATGACGGAGCCGATGCCGTAGTCGGCCTGCAGCAGGGAGAGGCCGCGCGGGCCGAGGTCGAAGATCCGCTTGGCCACGACGGGGAGCATGGTGAAGAGCGGCATGCCGAGGAACGTGCCGGCGAACGAGAGGAACGTCAGCAGCAGGAGCGCGCGGCGCTGGCGCACGAAGACGAAGCCTTCGCGCATGTCAGCGAAGATGTTGCGCGGCCCCTCGCGCTGGTCCTGCACCGGCGGCATGCGGATCATGACGAGGGCGATGATCACGGCGCCGAAGGAGATGCCGTTGATGAAGAAGCACCACGCCGCCCCCATCGTGGCGAAGACGAGGCCGCCGATGGCCGGGCCGATGACGCGGGCGAGGTTGAACTGCATGGAGTTCATGGCCACGGCGTTGGGCACGTCCTCGCGCTTCACCAGCAGCGGCAATAAAGAGATGTAGGCGGGTCCGCTGAACGATTGCGCGCTGCCGGTGAGGAACGACAGAAGGAAGATGTGCCAGATCTTGACGCTGTGGGTCCAGATCAGCACGGCCAGGACGAGGGCGAAGGTCCCCTGGGCGATCTGCGAGCCCATCATGATTTTCTTCCGGGCCATGCGGTCGGCCACGACGCCGCCGAACAGCGAGAAGAGGAGCATGGGGCCGGTGGAGAGGAAGCCGTCGACGCCGAGGAGGAAGGGGGAGTTCGTCAGGGTGTAGACGAGCCAGGCCTGGGCCAGCGTCTGCATGAAGGTGCCGATGGTCGAAGTGATCGCGCCGAGCCAGAGGAGGCGGAAGTCGCGGTAGCGGAGCGCGCTGAAGGTTCGCGAAAGCGGCAGCTCGTCCCCCTCACGCGTGATGCGCGTGGCAGATCGCCACCGCCAGCGCATCCGAGGCATCCATCGACATGTCCCCGTTACATCCTTTCACGAGAAGGCGCACCATCTTCGCGACCTGATCCTTCTCCGCCGCGCCGTAGCCGACAACGGCGCTCTTCACGCTGCGCGGCGCGTACTCGAAGACCGGCAGCCCCGCCGCGCGCACGACGAGCAGGACGACGCCGCGCGCGTGCGCGAGCTGGATGAGGCTCTTGACGTTGCGCCCGGCGAAGGGGGTCTCGATGGCCACGGCCAGCGGCGCGGTGCGGGCGATGACGGCGGTGAGCTCGGCGTGGATGCGGCAGAGACGGTCGGCCAGGTCGGCGCCGCGCTTCGTGGTGATGGCGCCGTGCTCGACGAGCTGGAGCGCGCCGCGCGCGGAGTCGATGACGCCGAAGCCTGTGGTGACGGAGCCGGGATCGACGCCGAGGATGCGCACGGAAGGCATTGTAAGCTCGCTCCGTGAGCGACACCGGCATCAACCCTCGCGAGAGCGGGCTCGCGCCGCTCGACTTCGCCGCGCTGTTCGGGAACGCGCACGGCGTGATCCTGGAGATCGGCTCCGGCAAAGGTCGCTTCCTCATCGCCTCGGCCATGGAACAGCCGGAGGTCAATTTCATCGGCATCGAAAAGTCACTGCACTACCACCGCGTGATACGCGAGCGCGTCGCCAAAAGAGGTCTGACCAACGTCCGCCTGATCAACTACGACGCCTTTCCGGTGCTGCAGAAGATGATCCCGGACGCGTCGATCAGCGAGATCCACATCTACTTTCCCGATCCATGGCCGCGCAAGCGCGAGCAGAAGCGCAGGATCATCCGCGCCGAAGCGCTGGCGGAGATGCGGCGGGTGCTCGTCGCGGGAGGCTCGGGGATCTACGTGACGGACCACCGCCAGTACTTCGACGTCGCGGCGCCGCTGATCGAGCAGGCCTTCCGGGCCGAGCGGCGCATCCCCGGACCGGACGATCCGCCGCGCACGAATTACGAGGCGAAGTACCGCGCGGAAGGGCGGCCGATCTACGAGGTCCGCTTCTTCAAGTGATCGTCGTCGTCGATCGGCGTGGCCTCGACGAGACGGCGGATGGCGTCGACGAGGCTCGGGTCGCGGCGCATGCGCGCGCGCAGCCAGCGGGCCACGCGCGCGTCGCCGCCGCTGGCACGGCCGCGGGCGCGAAGATGAGCCAGCCAGGCGTCAGGATCGCAGCCGAAGCGCTCGACGAAGGCGTGGAAGCGGTAGAGGTCGGCGACGACGGAGGCGGTGCGGCGAGGCATGGCCACGACGTTGTCGGCGGCGGTAAAGGCGCGCAGGACAGGCTGGCCGTCGACGACCTCGGCAGCGAGCGCGGCGATACGAAGCCGCCTCCCCTTGACTCGTAAAAGTGTCCCTGGCGCAATTTCTGACCACGGCCGGCGCGATCGCAGCCTCGCGAAGACCGCCCGGGGATTCTCCGGAGCGTGAATGAGCAGAACGTGCATTCCTTAAAGGCGTTGCAAAAACCCGCTCCGTGCCTCCCTATTCGTGTTACTTTTGTGCGCATCCCGACCGTCCAACGGGTTCCCGAAAAGGCCGCATGACCTCGCGCAACGATTCGGCTCCGCCGAAACGCACCGATGGCGACATCGAGCAGATCTACCTCGCGCACTACGATTTTCTCGTCTCCATCGCCGTGCGGAAGTTCCGCGTGCCGCTGTCGGAGGCCGAACCTCTGGTGCAGGAAGTGTTCGTCGGCTACCTGAGGCGCAAGGAAGAGATTCACGACGTGCACTCCTGGCTCCTCGGCGGGATCTGCCATGCCAGCCGCTATTGGTGGCGCCAGCACGGCCGGGGCGGCGAGACGGTGGAGCTGGAAACGCTGTTCAACCACGAGGACCCGCGCTCGCACGATATCCGTGACGATCTGCCCGACGCACTGACGATGCGCGCTGTCCTGGAGTCGCTGCCTCCGAGGTACCGGCTGGTTCTCCGCCTCCGGTACTACGACGGCTGCAGCATCGCCGAGGTCGCCCAGTCGCTCGGGGTAAAGCCGAAGTACGCGCAAAAGTTGGTCTCGAAGTGCATCAAAAAGGCGGAGAAGACGTATCTCTCGAAAGGAAGGACGGCATGCCCCCCAGCCGAGCGCAAGCCCGACTCGCGGAGTTCCTGGAAACCGCCGAGCGCCTGAAGAACGAGCGGGCCGCCGCCGGCGCCGTGCTCGAGACCGTGGAGGCCACGCCCGCCGCGGAGTGGCCGAGCCTCGCGGAACGCCCGGACTTCCAGACGAACGCGGCGTTGGAGCGGTTGAGCGACGAGGTGCGCCGCCGCCTGGATCGCAACCCTCGCGAGGCACTCGTGCTCGCGGAGCTGGCGACGACGATCGCCGACGCGTTGCCCGAGACGGCATATCCGGCGGTGACGCTGGCGCAGATTCGGGCGATGGCGTGGAAGGATCGGGCCACTGCATTGCGGTTCCTGGGAAGAATTCCGGAGACGTTCGAGGCGATCAGACACGCCGAGGACATCCTCGAGAAACACGTGGCCCTGGGCCTCGACCGCGCGGTCGTTGACCTGGTCAAAGCCCTGGCACTGCTCAATACCGGCGAATGCGAGCAGGCACGAGCCATCGCGGTTACCTGCGGCGGTGTTTTTCTGGCGCATGGTGATTTATCGCGCGCTCTTAAAGCAGGCGAAATTGAAGGGCATGTGTTATACGAAATGGAGCACTATTTGGACGCGTATACGTTGTTCAAATCGCTCATTGATGTCGCCCGCGCCGCGGATGATTTGGAAGCGGAAGCGCGCTGCCATCAAAATGCTGCCTGGTCGGCTACATCACTTGATGACTTTGCGACAGCGAACGTTCATATATCCGAGGCAATTGCGAAATTCACCGATCTTGGCGACGTCATGAACGCCACAAGAGCTCGTTGGTGCGCCGGACGACTTTTGCTCGGCAAAGGCCAAAGAGAGAGTGCTCTGAAACACCTTTACCCCGCGCGCAAGATTTTTCTGCAACACGAGATGCACGAAGAAGCTGGCCTGTGCGGTCTTGTCATTGCTGAGGCGTTATTGTTTCAGGGTAACGAAGAAGCGGCACAGCAAATCGTCCACGATATCGCGCAAGAATTCCGCGACTCACCGTTGGAGCGGCGCATTATCGACGCCGTTGCCGTTCTGGAGAATTCCATTATCGGCAGCGAAGCACCGGTCGAGGCGGTCCGCCAAGTCTATGCTCTTATAGAATCAGAGCATTCGCTGCGACTTTACTCGTGATCGGCGCGCCCGACGAACGGGCGCGCCGGCCGGCCGCGCCATTATGGATGCGGGGGACTTAAACCATTACCGTCATCCTGAGGCTGCGAAATCAGCTTAACAATAATCTGTTTGATCACCCTCACAAAGCTCGGCACTGCGCGCTCGCGCGGATTTCCGTCGTCATTGACGGGACGCGCGTAAACGGCCGGTGCATTCAGGGCGAAAAACACACAAAAAACGAGAATCGAGCGGGATAGACGACGCATAAACCCTCCTGTCGTGCCCGGCCACGGGCCGGGCGGTTTTGGGAGGGCACCCTCAATGCGTGGTGTGACCGC
>JBKOUP010000136.1:0-5702 GCA_046723495.1 Acidobacteriota bacterium | reverse complement strand
GCACTGACCCTTCCTCATCCAAAAAATACGGCACCGACGGATCGAACGGCGCCGTCTCCAGCCGTCCGTCCAGCCGCTGGTACTTCGCCGTGCGCTCGTCGGCGATCGCGGTTGCGCGCGCATAGCCGCCCATCGACACGATGCGGACGTCGTCGACGCGGAACTGCGACTCCCGCAGCGCGTCCTCGAGGGCGCGGCGGTTCGGGGCGAACTCGTTCGTGTAGTCGCCGTTGAGCGTGTCGCCGGGGTAGAACTGCCACAGCGGCACGTTCTTCAGAATCGGGTTGATGGCCTCGAGCGTCGTGGTGCTGCCGTCGGGCAAGAGAACGTATTCGTCGATCAGCATCGTGCCGATGAAGAGCTGCGCGCCCTCGTGCATCACGGAACGGATCGCGTCGAGCGCCGCCAGCGGCTTGCGCAGGTGGTAGAGCACGCCGAGGAAGAAAACGACGTCGAAGCGCCCGTAGCGTTCGGGTGTCAGGTTGTAGACGTTGTCCATGCGGTAGTCGACCTTGCTGTCGAGAATGCGGCGCGCCGTGGCGAAGCCGCTGTAGGTCTCGGGGACGAAGTCGATGGCCACCACCTCCGCGCCGCGCTTCTCCAGCTCGAATGCGAAGTAGCCGTCGGAGGTGCCGATGTCGAGGGCGCGCTTGCCGCGGAGGTCGCCCGGCAATCCGAGCGCGTCGAGGATCGGCAGCTTCATCCGGTTCGAGTCGTCGCCCGGCGTGACGATGCCCGGCGCGAGCTCGATCTCGTGCCACCAGCGGCCGTGCTCGGCGACGAGACGCCGGATCTCCTCCTCGGTCATCAGTGCGCCCGGGCGAAGTCGATGAAGCCGCGCTCCACGTCGACGTCGACGAGCTTCACGCGCACGCGGTGGCCGATGTCGAGGCTGTCGGCGCCGTGCACGACCTTCCCCTCCACCGGCGGGTGGAAGACGCGCACCCACGTGCCCTTCTCCGAAGCGCCGGTGACGATGCCGTCGAACTTCTCGCCGATGCGGTTCTTCAGCACGTACGCAGCGGCGGACTTCCGCACTTGCCGCTCCACCTTGTTGGCCGCATCCTCGGCCTTGGTGCAGTGGTCGGCGAGCGCGCCGAGCTCGCCGGCGTCGTACGGCGACTTCGTGCCGGCCAGCGCGGCTTTCACGAGGCGGTGGGCGATGAGGTCGGGGAAGCGGCGGTTCGGCGCGGTGGAGTGCGTGTAGTCCTTCACGGCCAGGCCGAAGTGACCGATCGGCTCCTGCCCCGGCAGCTCCACGACGTACTCGCCCGCGCCCATGGCCTTGACGATGGCGAGGGAGAGATCGGGGAAGCGCATCGGATCCTGCTTGTGCATGCGCACGAGGAAGGTCTCCAGGGCGGGGGCGTCGGGCGAGTCGGGGAGGCGCTCGCCGTGCTCCGAGGCGATGGCGACGATGCGGTCCCAACGCTCCGGCGAGCGGACGACGCGGCGGATGGCCGGGAAGTTTTTCGCCGCCAGGAAGCGCGCCGTGACGCCGTTCGCGGCGATCATGAAGTCCTCGATGAGGTTCTTGGCGTTGTTGCGCGCGTCGAGGCGGAGGTCGACGACGTCGCCGTTGCGCAGCACCGCGCGCGGCTCGATGGTCTCGAGGTCGAGCGCGCCGTGCTCGTGGCGGTTCTCGCGCATGGCGTCGGCGATCTTGTCCTGCAGCTTGAGGTTCTCGGCGAGGCCTTTGACGGCGTTGATTTTCTCGGGCGCCTCGGCGTGCCCCTCGAGCCACATGCCGACGCTGTCGTAGGCGAGCTTGGCCTTGTTGTGCACGAGGCCGCGGTAGATGTCGCCGCCGAGGACGTTGCCTTCGGCCGAGACCTTCATGTCGATGATCATGGCCACGCGATCCTCGCCGTCGTTGAGCGAGGTGAGGTCGGTGGAGAGCTTCTCCGGCAGCATCGGGAAGATCTGCGCCGCGGTGTAGACCGAGGTGGTGTTGTGCCGCGCGTGCTCGTCGATGGGCGTGCCCTTCTTGACGACGGCGTCGACGTCGGCGACGGCGACGATGGCCCGCACGCTGCCGTCAGGGAGCGGCTCGGCGACGGTGAGCTGGTCGAGGTCGCGGGAGTCGTCGTTGTCGATCGAGCACCAGAGCATGTCGCGCATGTCGCGGACGTCGCTACCGGCCTTCGCGGCGGCGTCGATGCCGTCGAGCTGCTGCTTCGCCGGCGGCGGGAAGTCGGGCTCCAGACCGCGGTCGATCATGGCCTGCCGGGCGATGTCCGCAAGGAGCGAGCGGTGGTCTGTCATGATTCAAACGTTACCATGCAAGTCGCTCCCGCCGGCGACCGCGCCGTTCTCGTGACGATGCCCGAGGCCAGCCCGGCGGAGCTGCGCGCGTTCGCGCGTCAGGCGCGGGAGATTGCCGTTGCCGCGGTCGTCGGATATGAGTCGGTGCTGGTCATCGGGTCGGGAGAGGTTCTTAGTTCTCAGTTGTTAGTTCTTAGTTTTTCTAAGAACCAAGAACTAAGAACTAAGAACCACCGAATCGCGGTGTCGTTCCGCCCCGAGTACGCTCCCGACCTCACGATTCCCCGCCACGAGCTCGCGCACATCCCCACCCTCACCGTCCGCTTCCTCGGCTTTCGCCCCGGCTTTGCCTACCTCGACGGCTGGCCCGAACGCTGGCGCATGCCCCGCCGCCCGACCTCCCGCAACCGCGTGCCGCCGGGCTCGTTCGCCGTTGCCGGCGCGTTTGCCGGCTTCTACGCGGTCGAGTCGCCGGGCGGCTGGAACATCCTCGGGCGCACGGCCGCGCCGCTGTGGGATCCGCGCCGCGATCCGCCGAACCTCCTCGCGCCCGGCGACGAGATCGAGATCGTGCCGACGATGGACGCCGTCGACGTCCCGGTCATCGAAGAGCCGCCGCCTCCGCTGCCGTTCGACATCGATCTCCTCTCGCCCGGACAACTCACGAAGATCGTCGGCGCGCCCGACGTGAAGCGCCTCGAGCATGGCCTCCCCACCGGCGGCCCGTTCGATCCCGAGCTCGCCGCCGCGACGAACCGCGCCGTAGGCAACGACGAGCTCGCGCCGCTCTTCGAGTGCGTTCTCGTCGGCCCGCGCTTTCGTGTGCGCCGCGACGCATATGTCGCGTTCAACGGAGAGCCACGGCGCGTCAACGCCGGCGAGGAGATCAACATCGGACGCATTCCGTTTCGCGGATACGTCGCCATCGGCCATGAACTAAGAACCAAGAACCAAGAACCAAGAACCGACCCGCGCGTCATCCGCGTCATGCGCGGCCCGCACGACTCCCCCTTCGTCGACAGCGAGTGGGAAGTCACCCCGCAGCTCGATCGCGTCGGCATCCGCCTTCGTCCCCTCGGCGCGGCCGCGGCGAACATCCCCGCCGATCTCCCGTCGATCGGCGCGCAGTTCGGCAGCGTGCAGTGGCATCCGGACGGCACGCTCGTGTTGCTGGGGCCGGACCACCCGGTCACCGGCGGCTATCTGCAGCCGGTGACCGTGCTCTCGTCGGAGCGTTGGAAGCTGGCGCACCTCGCGCCGGGGCAGCGCATCGCGCTACGAACCGTATGAGTAGCCTTCGCGCGCCCGCACCTTGAAGTCGGGGTTGTGCACCGTCACCTGCACCTTCTGGAAGCCCGACGTGCCGCGCTGCTTCTTCGTGGTGTAGCTGATCAGGTAGTAGCCGTTCGTCTGTTGCTCGACGCGATGCAGCGCGCCGGTGAAGGTCGTGTTGAAGCGGAAGTACTCGCCGTTCGTGTCGGCGGCGAGCTCCTCCAGCGCCTGGTGGAAGAGCGGCGAGAGGTTCGGGGTGTCGACGATGTTCGCCGGATAGAGACTCACGTCCGCTGTGTTCAGGGCGTAAACGGTGCGGTCGTAGAAGCGGCTGCGGTTCACGGCTACGCCTTTCTGCACGACCTGGTCGGGCGTGAGGATGCCGGCGGAGAAGAGGACGACGTCCTTGCGCGCCTTGATCGGGCGCAGCGCGTCGGCGAGGACCTCGAGGGCCTCGTACGTCGTGCCGGTGTGGCTGATCATCCGGTTGCGGTTGACGGCGCGCAGGATCGACGGCACCGTCGACGTCGCCGCCGCCGGCTCGGTCACGCCGCGGCCGAAGGCGACGGCGTCCTCGAGCGCGTGCTTGAGCTGCGTCTTGTCGTTGGTGAAATCGCTGTAGACCTTGAGGCGGACGTCGTGTCCGGCCACGGCCACGAGGTCGCCCGGCTTCATGTTGTTGACGAAGTCGATGGCCGCGGCGCGCGCGTGCACGAGACGGTTCAGCAGCACGCCGTCGCCGGGCTTGTCGAAGAAGAGGACGAAGTAGCGGTCGTCGCGCATCCGCTCGACCTTGACCGCGGCCTTGCTCTCCGGGGTGTCGAGCATGCGCCGGTTCGTGAAGTAATCGACGCTCTGGATCTGCTGCGGGACGCCGTTCTCGGTGACGACGAAGTCCTGCGGGCCGAGGCCGAGGATCTGCCGGCCGCGGGAGTCGGTGACGATGGCGTCGAGCAGGACGACGTTGACGTCGATCTTCTCGCCGAACTGCGACTGCGACTCTGGCTGCGGCTGGGCCACGGCCGCCGCGCCCGCCAGCAAGGCGAGAAGAATCGTGGAGATGCGTTTCATGGGAAGTTCCTTTCAGGTGGAGCAACGCCGCGGGAATCGCAAGCGATTCCGCGCCGTTTGACCGGGCGGCGCGATTCCCCTAGAATCCGCGTCCCTTCCGCATCGGGGCATAGCTCAGCCTGGTCAGAGCGCACGGTTCGGGACCGTGAGGTCGGTGGTTCAAATCCACTTGCCCCGACCATTCATCACCGCCGCCACGGCACATCCTCCACGCCCGCCCGGTGGTTCGCGAAGCGCGCGGCCACGAAGAGGTAATCCGACAGGCGATTCAAGTACGCGATCGACGACGTCGTCGCCGGCGACGCATCGTTCAGGGCGACGACGAGGCGCTCGGCGCGGCGGCAGACCGTGCGCGCGACGTGGAGCTGCGACGCGGCCAGTGTGCCGCCGGGGAGGATGAACGTCTTCAGCGGCTCCAGCTCCTCCTCCATCGCGTCGATGGAATGCTCCAGCTCGACGATGTGCGCCTCGTCGACGCCGGGAAAGCGCGACGTGCCGGGCGAGGCGAGGTGCGCGCCGATCTCGAAGAGGTCCGCCTGCGCGGCGGCGAGCTGCGCGTCGATCGGCGACTCCGGCCAGCTCGCGCGAGCCAGGCCGAGGAACGAGTTCAGCTCGTCGACCGTGCCGTAGGCCTCGATGCGCGCGTCGGATTTCGGCACGCGCGCGCCGCCGAAGAGCGAAGTCTCGCCGGCGTCGCCCGTGCGCGTGTAGATCTTCACGCCTCGGACTCGAGTTGGCGGATCCGCTCCTTCACCACCATCTCGGCGAGGTCGGGGATCACTTCCCAGGCGATGTTGCGCACCACCTGCTCCGACATCAGCTGCACCACGCGGCGGGCGATGCGGTCGATCTGGTCGTCCGTCAAGTCACCCGAAGGCGCCGCGGCAGGGGCGATTTCGTCGGTGATCTGCGAGTTGACCGCGGTCGGGAACGCCTCGTCGGTGATCTGCGAGTTGACCGCGGTCGGGAACGCCTCGTCGGTGATCTGCGAGTTGACCGCGGTCGGGAACGCCTCCTCGACGATCGGCGCCGCCGTCATCTCCGGCTCGAAGGGAGCCTCTTCGACCGGTGCCGCCTCGGGCTCGGGCTCAGGC
>JBKOUP010000468.1:0-4484 GCA_046723495.1 Acidobacteriota bacterium | reverse complement strand
GCGATGCGGCGCGCGCGCTCTTCGGCGGCTGCGCGGCGCACGCGATCATCCCGCCGGGGTGGGCGGGCTCCGCGGCGGCAGCGATGACGATGGCGGCGACGGCGCACGCGGTCGGCTGGCCGTGCGCGCACGGAGGCTCGGAGGCGATCGCTCGCGCGCTTGCCGATCACTTCGTCAGCCTCGGCGGCACGATCGAGACGGGACGCCGCGTGACCTCCATGCGCGATCTGCCGCCGTCGCGCGCCGTCGTCTTCGACGTCACTCCGCGCCAGCTCGCCGCCATCGCCGCCGACGCCTTGCCGCCGCGCTACGTGCGCAAGCTGCAGCGCTTTCGCTACGGCCCGGGCGTTTTCAAAGTCGACTGGGCGCTCGATGGCCCGATCCCGTGGCGGGCCGCCGAGTGCGCGCGCGCTCTGACCGTGCACGTCGGCGGGCGTTTCGAAGAGATCGCCGAGCACGAGACCGTGATCTGGCAGGGGCGCACGACGCGCACGCCCTTCGTCCTCCTCGCGCAGCAGAGCCTGTTCGATGCCACGCGCGCGCCGGACGGGAAGCAGACCGGCTGGGCGTACTGCCACGTTCCGCATGGGTCGAACGAGGACATGACCGAGGCCATCGAGAGCCAGGTCGAGCGCTTCGCGCCCGGGTTCCGCGACCGCATTCTCGCGCGGCACACGATGAGCTCCGCGCAGTACGAGGCCTACAACGCGAACCTCGTCGGCGGCGACATCGGTGGCGGCGCAAACGCCTTGCTACAGCTCGTCGGCACACCATTTCCGCCTCTCCATTCTTACGTCACGCCCAACCGTCGCCTCTACCTTGGATCGAGCTCGACGCCGCCGCGCGGCGGCGTGCACGGTATGTGCGGCTACTGGGCGGCGAAGTCGGCGCTAAGGCATTCATTTAGAATGAGATAGCGCGGCTGATTTCTGGCCCTTCCTTTGCTCAAATAACTGTTCAGACGTAGGAGGGCTACTATGCAGACGAATCTCAGCTTTGCGAGCCGCGCGGGGCGCCTGATCGCCGCCGCGTCGCTCGTCTGCGCGGTCGCGTCGTGCACGAGCGACCGCGTTCCGGGTGCCGGTGCGCCCGAGCGCTACACGCCATCGACCGGGCCGGCAGTGCCGAGCTCGACGCCGGGCACCGAGAGCTCGCGGCCGTTGAATCCGCCGATGATCTCGTCGTACACGCCGGCGCCGGGCGTGGTGGTGACGCAGCCGCGTCCGAATCTCGACGCGGTCGCCGTCGCCGCCAACGCGCAGGCCTATCGTGGCCGCTATCTCGGACCGGTCGATCCGGGCGGCGTGGCGAGCTATCAGGCCGCTCCGGAGGCGTACGTGCCGACCGGGCAGTGGGTCAATCCGTCGCTGATTGCGAATCCGGAGATCACCGTGAACTCGTCGATCAGCTCGCAGCCGGTCCCGGTCGTGACCGCGGGCGGCGGCGCCAGCTTCACGGCGTCGGCGCCGGCGATCTCGCAGACGACCGCGTCGGTTCCGACGTCGGCGACCAACGTGGCCGCGACGATCACTTCGTCGGCCTCGGCCGCGCCGGCCGCCGTCGTCACGAGCAACCTCGGCGGGTTCCTGAATCCGACGATGTCGTCCGCGTCGACGGTGAGTCCGACCGTGGCGTCGACGCCGGGCGTCGGCAACGTCGCCGCGGGCCGTACGCCGCTGACGAATACGGCGACGGCGCGGACGGCGAACACCACCGTGCGTACGTCGCAGCTGACGACGTCGAGCGGCGCGACCGGATCGCTGGTCGTGACGCGCTCCGCGAGCGGATCGGTTCTGATCACGAACACAGGCTCGAGTCTCAAGCTCCACTGAATTGCCGGGGCGCACTGCGGTGCGGTGCGCCCCACCCATCATGGAACTGCGCATCGGCACCTCCGGCTGGCACTACAAGCATTGGCTCGGGCGCTACTACCCCGAGGACTTGCGGCCGGCCGAGATGCTCTCGTGGTACCTGCGCGACTTCGACACGGTCGAGCTGAACAACAGCTTCTATCACCTGCCGAAAGAGTCGTCGTTCGACGCCTGGCGAGACGCGACGCCGGCGAATTTCCGCTTCGCGGTGAAAGGAAGCCGCTTCATCACGCACATGATCAAGCTGAAGGACCCGATGCGCGGACTGACGAACTTCCTGCCGCGCGCCGAGCGCCTCGGCAAGAAGCTTGGGCCGATCCTCTGGCAGCTCCCGCCGGGATGGAACGTCAACGCCGAGCGGCTCGAGGAGTTCCTGCGCGCGCTTCCGCGCGATCATCGCTACGCATTCGAGCTGCGCAACCAGTCGTGGATGACCGACGACGTCTACGAGCTTCTGCGCAAGTACGACGCCGCGTTCTGCATCTACGAGCTGGCCGGATACCACACGCCGTTCGAGCTCACCGCGAACTGGACGTACGTCCGCCTGCACGGGCCGACGCAGTCGAAGTACGCGGGCAGCTACAGCGACGCGCAGCTGGAAGCATGGGCGAAGCGGATCGACGATTGGCGATCGAAATTGAAGGCGGCGTACGTCTACTTCGACAACGACGACTCCGCCTTCGCCGTGCAGAACGCGCTGGCGTTGAAGCGCCTCACGGCGCCGCGGCCGCGGCGCTCGCCGCGCCCGGTGCGCCGTCGCGACGCCGCTTCCGCAGGATTCCGGCGGAGACCAGCGTCACGATCAGTCCGACCGGGAACGGCTCGATCATCGTGACCGCCGCGCCCGTCAGCGGGTTCTCGTAGAGCTTCTTCAGCTGTTGGAATTGCTTCGCCTTCTCGGCGATGGCCGCGTTGCTCGCGCCCTTCGCGCGCATCGTATCGGCAGTGTACGTTGCGTACTTCTCCATGAAATCGGGCATGAAGTTGAGGTAAAGGACTTCCCACGACGCGGCGTAGATAACGCTCGAGATCAGCGTGATCAGGATCCCGACGGCGAAGGCGCGCCCGAAGCTGATCGCATCGCCGTGGTTTTCGCGGTAGGCGCGGATGCCGAAGAAGACCAGCACGAACGACAGGAAGATGGCCGTGTAGCCGAGCACCGCGCCGTTGCTGTGATTGATCGTCCCGCGGTTGATGAGCGGAAGGTAGAGGAACATCATCAGTGACGAGATGGCGCCGGAGATCAGACCGAAGATGAGGACCGTTCGTTTCATTTGCGTTCTCCTTTGCGTCGCAATCTGGGGCGGCACGGCGCCGCTGTCAGTCGCCCGTTCGGGTGATTTTGGGGTCAACGAAAGTATGAATCAGGGGATGAGGCCCAATTCCTTGCCTTTCTGCACGGCCTGGATGCGGCGGTTGACCTGCATCTTCTCGAAGAGGCGGGAGGAGTGGGTCTTGACCGTGTTCTCCGACACGAACAGCTTCTCGCCGATGTCGCGGTTGCTGAGGCCCTGAGCGATCAGGCCGAGGATCTCGTGCTCGCGGGGGGTGAGGCCGAGCTCGCGAAGCTTGGCCTCATTGAGCACGAAAGCCTTGACGCGCGTCCACTTCAGGCCGAGATAGATGCCGACCGCGGTGAAGATCAGCGCCACCAGGCCGCCGTAGAGCTCCGACGGGTACTCCTGCACGAAATGCTTGTACTCGATGAGCTTCAGCAGAGCGATGAGGATCCCGCCGGCGGCTCCCCAGACGACGACCTGTCGGGCCATCCTCCGATTATCGCCTGCGGTCGCCGAGGAGCCGCAGCACGAAGAGGAAGAGATTGATGAAATCGAGGTAGAGCGTCAGCGCGCCGAAGATCGCGGCACTGTCGCTCGCCCCGGCCTGCGCGAATCGCTTCAGCTTCTGGTTGTCGTACGCCGTCAGGCCGAGGAAGACGAAGATGCCGAGCGTGGCGATCGTCATCTGCAGCGCCGTGGCGTGGATGAAAATCCCGGCGATCATCAGGATGATCACGCCGAAGAGGCCCATGGCGAAGAACGAGCCCCACGACGTCAGATCGCGCTTCGTCACCAGGCCGTAGATCGCCATCGCCGCGTACATCCCGGCGGAAACGCCGAAGGCCAGCGTGATCGAGCCGAGGCGGTAGACGACGAAGATCACGCTGAGCGTCATCCCGTTGAGGAACGAATAGACGAGGAACGCGGCCATCGCGCCGCCGGCGCTGATCGTCCGCTGCCGGAACGACATCACGATCACGATGCCGAGCTCGGCGAAGATCAGGCCGAACATCACGATTGGGTTGCCGAGCACGAGCGCGCGCATCATTGGCGAGCTGATCACCCAGAGCGCGGCCAGCGTCGTCAGCACGAGGCCGCCGGCCATCCAGGCGTAGACCGAGCGCATGAAGGCGCGGGTGCGGATCTCGCTCTCCGCGGTGCTGGCGCTGATCCAGGGTGGGGTCGAAGGATTGTATGGATTCATGGAGCTCCCTTCCGAGGCAAGGATAACGTAGGTGCCGGGACTTAAATTTGCACGCTTGATCTTCGGAATTTAACAGAGTTACACTCAGGTTTCAAATGCGTACAAAGTTGACTGAAACGCACTCAAGGT
>JBKOUP010000191.1:0-10942 GCA_046723495.1 Acidobacteriota bacterium | reverse complement strand
GTCGGGAGCTTTGCCGGGCCTGTCCGACTTGTACTGCGGATGCATCGGATCGACCCAGTAGAGCGGCTTTTTCTGTGGCGGCGCAGCGACCGGCGCGGGCCGGGCGACGACAACGACGACGAGTGCGAGAGCAAGCAATCCGACGAGGATCCACGGAAGCTTCGGGTTTCTGGTTTCTGGTTTCTGGTCTTCCATCGTTCACCTCGCCTCGTCGATGGCCACGCGCCACTTCGCCGCGTCGGCCAGGCGGCCGAGGTACGTGGCGCGGTCGGCGTAAAGCGCGTTCACTGCGTCGAGCACCGCCACGAACGGCACCTTGCCGGCGCGGTAGCTCGCCAGCACCGACTCCACGGCGAGCTGGTCGAGCGGCACGACCTTGTCGCGGTAGAGCGCGGCCACGTCGTTCGCGGCCTCGAGCTGGGCGATGCGCTCGCGCGTGCGCAGCGCGACGTCGCGCTCGACGACGTCCGCCTCCGCGGCCGACGCGCGCGTGCGCGCCTCCGCCTCGGCCAGCTGATTCTGCTGGCGCTTCTCGCTCCACAGCGGCAGCGACACGCCGACGCCGAGCTGCCACATCGGCCCCATCTCGAAGCCGCCGCGGTACATCGAGCCGCCGCTGACGACGAAGTCGGGCCGGAAGTTCTTTTTCGCGATGTCGACGCGCACTCGATTCGTGGCGATGCCCTGCCGCGCCGACGCCAGCTCGGGGCTGCGCTGAAGAGCGCTCGCGATCGCGTCGGCCGGAAGCGGCGCGATCTCCGGCAGCGTCGCCGCGAACGACGTGGCGCCGGTCAGCCGCTGCAGCTCCGCCTCGCGCGCGACGATCGCCGCGCGCTGCGCCGCCTTCATCTCGTCGATGCGGGCGAGCTCCACTTGCGCGCGCAGCACGTCCTGCTGCACGGCCAGCCCCGCGGCGTAGCGGGCGCGCGTCGTCTCCTCGATCTGCCGCGCCGTCTCGCGTCGCTCGTCGACGAGCGTGTCGAGCGAGCGGGCCAGGGCGACGTCGTACCAGGCGTTGCGGACGCGGGCCTCGATCGTGAGCGCGGCGCGTGCGAGGGCGCCGGTCTCGATCTCGCGCGCCTCGTTCTCCGCGGCGCGGCCGGCCAGCGCCCGCTTTCCCGGCCACGGCAGCGGCTGCGCGAGCATCAAGCCGACGAAGCTCCCCTCGGCCGAGCCGAGCGAGAGCGCGCGGCCGTCGTTCTGGTAGGTCGTCGACAGCATCGGATCGGCGAGCGTGCGCGCCGGCTCGATGCGCCGCTTCGCCGCCTCGACGTCAGCGCGCGCGGCGGCGAGCTCGGGCGCGGACTCGATCGCCGTGGCCACGAGCGCGTCGAGCGCCGGGTCGGCCGGCGTGGCGCGCATCGCCGCGAACAGCGCGAATGCAATGGCAAACTGCACGGATAGGTCTCCTTGAACACACGGGTGGCGTGGAGAGGGAGACCGCGATCAGATGAGGAAGACGGAGTGGACGAGGTGCAGCGGCCGATGCGATGGAATCGGAGGATCGGCGAGGATGACGACGCGCTGCGGCACCGGCGCGTGCTCCACGGCCACGACCGGCGCGGACGGCTGCACGCCCACCGACGCGACCGCCGGCTCTTCGGGCGCTGCCTTGCTGATCGTGCACTTCGTCGGGCAGGGCTTCGCGCTGTGGTGGCAGCACGGCATCGCGCAGACGCTGAGCGCCGACGCCAGCGGCGCGAGCACGAAGCCCGCGACGAAGAGCGCCAGAATTAGAATGCGGCGAGTCATCACGACGGACATCAATCTAGAGCGCGCCGGAATTCCTGCCTATGACAAACGTCACACGAAATGTGGAGCCCGCCAGCGCGGACTGAAGTCCGCGCCACACATGCCGAAATGTGGGGCGGGATTCATCCCGCCCGCTCAGTCGAACGCGTCGAGCGCCGCCGCCACCTCTTCGTTCGACGGCCGCTCGCGGTAGTCATTCTCGATCTTCGCCCAGCGCACCACGCCGCGCTTGTCGAGCACGAACACCGATGGCTTCGGCACGCCGTCGATCGTCTCCCCCTTGTAGGCCGGATCGCGGATGCCGTAGCGGTCGATCACGTCCGACTTCGGGTCGGAGAGCAGCGAGAACGTCACCGGCCCGCGTCCGTCGAGGGCGATCTTGCGGGCCAGCTCGCGGCTGTCGCCGGCGAGGTCGCGGCTGATGGCGAAGAAGCGCACCTCGGGATAGGCGCGGGCGAGGTCGCGAAGTCCGGCCACCTGCCGGACGCAGTACGGTCACCAGTAGCCGCGGTAGAAGACCAGCACGGCCTTGTGCCCGCGCGCGGCGGCGAGCGTCACCGGCTTGCGGTTCTGATCGAGGAGCTTGAAATCGGGAGCGTGTGCGCCGAGGGCGAGGGCCAGCGCGAAGATGGGTCCGATTCTCATAAATATAATGGTGGCACACACCGATGAACATCACCGAGCCCTTCGTCTTGAAGGACGACGTCGTTCTCATTCCCTGCGCCGATCTCAGCGACGACGTCCGCGAGCGCATCGCCTACGACGACGGCGACTTCACGCTCTCCCGCCTGCACGGCCGGGCGCTGGCGCAGGTCATCGACGGCGAGACCGCGGCGCTGCTCCAGCTCTTCCGCGAGCCGCGCACGATCGTCGAGGCCGTCATCGAGAACAGCCGCTCCTTCGGCCGCGACCCGGAGACGTCGCTCGACGAGCTCCTCCCGCACCTCGGCAAGTTTCTGGAGAACCGCGTCCTCGTGCCGGCGGGATCGCCGGCGGAGAACGAGAGCCGCCCGCGCTTCGAGGCCGGCGCGCGCATCGCCGGATGGGAGATCGTCCGCTGCGCGCAGCTGATCGAGGACAGCGAGATCTATCAGCTGCGCCGAGGAAGCGACGTGGCCGGGCTGAAGATCGCCCGAACCGCCGCGGTCCGCGAGCTCTTCGAGAACGAGACCGCCATCCTCCGCCATCTCGACGGCAGCGGCGTCACGCCGCGGGTGATCGACGCCGGCGTCGTCGAGGAGCGGCCGTGGATCATCATGGAGTGGGCCGCCGGCGTCGACTCCGGCGTCGCCGCGGCGCAGCGGCGGCACGACCGCGCCGCGCTCATCGAGATCTGCGCGTCGATCGCCGCGGCATACGCGGAGATCCACGCGCGCGGCGTCGTCCACGCCGACGTCCATCCGCGCAACATCATCGTCGGCGACACGCTCACGCTGCTCGACTTCGGCTACTCGCAGTTCGCCGATCGGCCGTCCGGCGTCGGCCGCGGCGGCATCAACTACTTCTTCGAGCCGGAGCTTCACGCCGCGATCCGCGACGGCGCCGACGCCCCTGCCACGGCGGCAAGCGAGCAGTACGGGCTGGCCGCGCTGTTCTACCTCCTCATCACCGGCGAGCACTACCTCGACTTCCGGCTCGAGCACGACGAGATGGTCCGGCAGATCGAGCACGATCCGCCGGTGCCGTTCGCCAGGCGCGGCCTGCCGCCGTGGCCCGACGTCGAGGCGATTCTCTTCCGGGCGCTGGAAAAAGAGCCCGCGCGTCGCTACGCCACGATCGCGGAGATGGCCGCGGCGCTGGCCGAGGCGCGCGACCGGGCCGTGGCCGAGTCGCTGGCGGCGCCGGTGTCGGAGGAGGCGGCCGCGTTTCTGGAGGCGACGCTGCAATCGTTCGCGCGCGGCGGGGCCATGTTCGAGACGCGCTACACCAAGCCGCCGCTGGCGTCGATCAACTTCGGCAGCGCCGGCGCAGCGGTGGGACTGCTGCGCATCGCCGAGTCGCGCGGCGATCCGGCCCTGCTGGCGCTCGCGGACGTCTGGAGCTCGCGCGCGGCGGCGCTCCTCGGCAGCGACGACGCGTTCTACAACGACGCCGAGGAGCTGACCCGCGTCGGCGACCTCGGCGACGTCACGCCGTATCACACCGAGTCGGGCGTGCACGCCGCGGCGGCCATGATCGCCGCGGCGAAGGGGACGTACGACGGCGGCATCATCGACGCCTTTCTCCGCGCGTCGCGCCGGCCGTGCGCGCAGCTCGACGTCACCCTCGGCCGCTCCGGCAGCCTTCTCGCCGCGGCCATGCTCCTGCCGCTCGCCGATGGATTCGCCGAGGGCGCCGCGTTGCGCGCGTTCGGCAGCGAGACCATGCAATCGATCTGGAGCGAGCTTCGCGAGCGTCCCGCGGTCGACGGCTACCTCGGCATCGCCCACGGCTGGGCGGGCTACATCTACGCCGCGCTGCGCTGGTGCGCCGCGTCGGGCGATGCGCCGCCGTCCGATTTGCTCGACCGCCTCCACGCCCTCGCCGCGCTGCGCGTCGCCGAGGGGCGCGCCGCGTACTGGCCGTCGATTCTCGGCGATCCGACGTACTCGCTGACCGGCGGCTGGTGCAACGGCAGCGCCGGCCACGTCTTCCTCTTCACTCTCGCCCACCGCGTCTTCGGCGACGACGAGTGGCTGCAGCTCGCCGAGCTCGCGGCGTGGAACTCGTGGGACGAGCCGCGCCTCGACATCACCCTCTGCTGCGGCACCGCCGGGCGCGCGTACGCGCTGCTCAACTTCTACAAGCACACCGGCACGACCGAGTGGCTGAGCCGCGCCCGGCAACTCGCGAATCACGCGGCGACGAACGCGCCGACGTCGCTGTGGCCTCACGCATTGTGGAAGGGCGACCTCGGCGCGGCCGTGCTGATCGCCGATCTGGCCTCGCCGGAGAACGCACGGATGCCATTCTTCGAGTAGGTAACAAAAAGTTCTTGACACCGTATCTAGTGTTGTAGTTAACTATAACAGTAGATAGGAGACAAGAACATGAACCCCTTCCGCTTGCTGTTCCCCGTGATCCTCATCTCCCTCACCCCACTGGCTTTAGCCCAATCCGACCCCGCGAAGTCCTTCGACAGGCTCAAAGACCTCGCCGGCACTTGGACCGGCTCCGTGACCACCACCCCGCACGTCCCGCAGTTCGAGCCGAAGTCCCTGATCGTCACGCTCCGCGTCACGTCGATGGGCAACGCCCTCCTGCACGAGATCAAAGCCGAGGGGCATGCCGACGATCCGATCACGATGTTCTACCTCGACGGCGACAAGCTCCTCCTCACCCACTATTGCGATGCCGGCAACCGTCCGCGCATGACGGGCAAGGTGTCGGACGACGGCAAAACCGTCGACTTCGATTTCCTCGATGTCGCCGGCAGCGTGAACAAGGGCCACATGCATCACGCCGCGATCACGTTCGTCGACGCCGACCACCACACCGAGGAGTGGACGTTCGCGCTGCCGGGCGACAAGTCGGTGCGCGCGAAGTTCGACCTCACGCGGACGAAGTGATCCATGAGTGCGGAAACGAAATCGGGACGCCTCGCCGGCGCGCTAGTGCTCGCGCACCTGGCTCTCGGCCTGACGACGCCCTTCATCCTGCTGCATCCGCTGGTGCGCTCGGATTGGGCCACGGCCGCGGCGGCGAGCGCGACGCAGATCCGCATCGCCGTGCTGCTGTTCTTCGCCGGCAGCGCCATGCCGATCGCCATCACCGGCGCGGCGTGGGACGTTCTCCGGCAACGGGCGCTGTGGCTGTTCGCGCTGGCGGTGGCGGCCTTCACGCTGCAGGCAGTCGACAACGCCCACATCCTGTCGATGCTCTCGTTCAGCCAGCAGCATCTGCAGATGCCGGCGATCGTGGTGAGCACGGCGCGGAAGTGGTCGCACTACACCACGCTTCTCGTCGAGGTCAGCTGGATCCTTCTCTTCTTCGCGCTGCTGTACCGCTTCCGCCTCGTCCCGCGCCTGCTGGCCGGACTCGGCGTGGTCACGAGCGCGATGCAGATCGGCGGCGTCACGCTGCCGGCGCTGTGCGGACTACCGCCGCAGCTCGTGCTGGCTATGCCGCTGGCGCCGGTATACGTCGGCCTCGCCCTCTGGCTGCTGATCAAAGGATTTCCAACGGAGACACGAGCATGAGCGCGCATCTGCCATCACCGCTGGTCCTCATCCACCTATCCGGCGCGACGATCGGACTGATCGCCGGCTACCTCTCGATCCTCCTGCGCAAGGGCTCGAGCATGCACCGCATCGCCGGCAACATCTTCGTCGCCGGGATGCTGACCATGGGCGGCACCGGCGCGTTCATCGCCACGTTCCTGCGGCCGAACGACGGCAACTTCATCGGCGGCGTGCTGACGGTCTACCTCGTCTCGACGGGATGGGTGGCCGGAAGGCGCAGAGAACAAGCCGTCAACGCCTTCGACGTGATCGCGTTTCTGGCCATCTTCGCCCTCGGAGCCGCGGCCATTCGCTGGGGCTTGCTGGCCTCGGCCAGTCCGACGCACCGGCTCGACGGATATCCGCCCGGGATGTTCTTCACCTTCGGCACGATCGCGCTGCTCTTCGCGGTGGCGGACGTGCGCCTGTTCGTCCGCCGCGGCGTGGCCGGCGCGCGGCGGGTGGCCCGGCATCTGTGGCGCATGTGCCTGGCCTTGCTCTTCGCCACGATTTCGCTGTATCCGGGCAACAGCAGGCTATTCTCACCGGCGTTGCGCGGCAACCCGCTGCTCTTCGCGCCCCACATTCTTCTGATCGTGTCGATGATTTACTGGATGGTCCGCACCCTTCGCCGCAAGCGCCAGCGCGCCGCGGCGGCGGACGTGCCCGACCTTTCGCTCAAAGCTGCGTGAAATGGACGAGTGGAACGACAGTCAGCCGATTTACCGGCAGCTTCGCGATCGCGTCGTGGCCATGATCCTCGACGGCGCGCTGACCGAAGGCGATGCCCTGCCGTCGGTGCGCACGGTCGCGGCCGACTATCGCGTCAATCCGCTCACGGTTCTGAAGGGATATCAGGAGCTCGTCGATGAGGATCTCGTCGAGAGCAAGCGAGGACGGGGCATGTTCGTCAAGAGCGGCGCGCGCGACCTGCTGCTGCAGGGCGAGCGCCAGAAGTTTCTGAACGAGGAGTGGCCGAGGATCCGGGAGAAGATCCAGCGCCTCGGCCTGTCGGAAGACGAGCTCCTCAAAAAACCGGACGGGGAGAAACGCTGATGGCCTGCATCGAAGCGCACGGCCTGCGCAAAGTCTTCGGCACGACCGTGGCCCTCGACGGGATCGACCTCCGCGTCGAAGAGGGCCGCATCCTCGGCCTGATCGGTCCCAACGGCGCCGGCAAGACGACGGCGCTCAACGCCATCCTCGGCCTGATCTCGTACGAGGGCGAGCTGCGCGTGCTCGGACGCGATCCGTGGTCGTCGCGCGATCTGCTCATGCGCGACGCCGCCTTCATCGCCGACGTGGCCGTGATGCCGCGCTGGATCCGCGTCTCCCAGGCCCTCGACTACGTCGGCGGCGTGCATCCCCACTTCGACCGCGCCAAGGCCGAGGCCTTCCTGGCCAAGACCGACATCAAGCGCACGAGCAAGGTGCGCGAGCTGTCGAAGGGAATGGTGGCCCAGCTGCACCTGGCGCTGGTGATGGCCATCGACGCGAAGCTGCTCGTGCTCGACGAGCCGACGCTCGGCCTCGACATCCTCTACCGCAAGCAGTTCTACGACGCGCTGCTCAACGACTACTTCGACGGCAAGCGCACGATCGTGGTGACGACGCATCAGGTCGAGGAGATCGAGAACGTGCTCACCGACGCGATGTTCATCCACCGCGGCCGGATCGTCTTCGAGTCCAGCATGGAGACGTTCGAGTCGCGCTACGCCGAGGTCATGGTCAATGCCGATCGCCTGGAGGCGGCGCGGGCGCTGAAGCCGATCCACGAGCGGCAGCTCTTCGGCCGCAGCATCCTGCTCTTCGACGGCGCCGACCGCCAGCAGCTGGCCGCGTTCGGCGAGGTGCGCCGGCCTTCGATCGCCGACCTCTTCGTCGCCGTGGTGGGAGGAGCCCGATGAACACGCAACCGCTGTACTGGTCGGTCCGCCGGGAGCTGTGGGAGAACCGCGGGATCTACGTCGTTCCGGCGGCCGTCGCCGCCGCGGCCCTGTTCGCGTTCCTGATCGGGGCGCTGGTGTGGACGCCGAAGCTCCACGAGCAAAGTCTCACCATGCAGCCGTACGACTTCGTCGCGCTCCTGCTGATGGCAACGATGTTCGTGGTCTCGATCTTTTACTGCATCGACGCGCTGCACGGCGAGCGCCGCGACCGCAGCATCCTGTTCTGGAAGTCGCTGCCGGTGTCCGACACGACGGCGGTGCTCTCGAAGATGGCCATCCCGCTACTGGTCATGCCGGTGCTCACGTTCGCGATCACGTTCGCCGCGCAGTTGCTGATGCTGATGATGCAAAGCGGAGCGATGATCATTCACGGCCAGAATCCCGGCGAGCTGTGGTCGAAGCTGTCGTGGGTCGACATGTGGCCGATGCTGCTCTACCACCTCGTCACGGTGCACGCGCTCTACTACGCGCCGATCTTCGCCTGGCTGCTGCTGGTCTCGGCGTGGGCGCGGCGCCTGCCGTTCCTATGGGCTTTCCTGCCGCTGGCGGCGATCGGGATCGTCGAGAAGATGGCCTTCGGCACCTCGCATTTCGGCCGGATGCTCGGCTCGCGCATCGCCGGCGGCATGGGCGGCCCACCGCACCCCGGCGAACCGCTGTTGGGCCACTTCAAGCCGATCGACTTTCTGATGAAGCCGGGTCTGTGGCTCGGCTTCGCCGTGGCGGCGGTGTTCCTCGCCGGGGCGGTGCGGTTGCGGCGGGTTCGCGGGCAGGTTTAGTCGCTCGTGATCGCCCGAGCGATGAAGTCGAGATCCGCGAGCCTTCCCCACTGCAGCGCCAGCACGCCCGGCAGATCCGCGTCGGGCGGCGTCACGCCGGCGGAGTTGAAGAGCTTCAGCAGCCGCGCCGGCACCGACAGGGCCACGTCGCAGGCGAAGACGCGCGACTGCGCCAGCAGCAGCGCGTCGCCGGAGATGCCGGCGGCGCGGACGAGCGCCACCGCCGTCTCGGTCTCGACGATCGCGGTCGCGCTCTCCATCAGCGCGTGTTGCTGGCGGGCGAGCTTCTCGCGGAAGAGCGCATCGAGCGCCGCGGAGAGGAAGCGCGCCGTCTTCGCCGCGGCGGGGCCGCCGGCGTCGTCGAACGGCTCGACCTGGTCGGCCATCGCCCCGTAGAACGCCCCCTTGCTCCTGACGCTCTCGCGCATCCGGTAGAGGCCGACGATGTTCTGCAGGATCTCCGAGGTGCCTTCGTAGATGCGGAGGATGCGCGCGTCGCGGCGGATCTTCTCCACCTCGAACTCGACGCAGTAGCCGTAGCCGCCGAGGGCTTGCACGGCGTCGTCAGCGGCGATGTTGCCGGACTCGGTGGCGAAGATCTTGGCGATCGCCCCTTCCACCTGGCGGTCGGCGACGCCGGAGTCGAGCAGGTCGGCCACGTGCTCGATGTACGCGCGCGCCGCGGTCAGGCGGACGCTGTTCGGCACGAGCAGCTTGTGCGTGTAGCCCTGCTTCTCGCAGAGCAGCGTCCCCATCTGCCTCCGCTGCTTCGAATAGGCGACGGCCTTCTTCAGCGCCGCGAGACCGGCGCCGAGGCCGAAGGCCGCGACCATCAGGCGCGTGAAGCCGAAGACCTCGTTGGCCTGCTTCAGCCCCTCCCCTTCCGTTTCGCCGATGAGCTGATCGGCCGCGACGACGACGTCGTCGAAGATCACCTGGGCGGTGTCGGAGAGGCGGATGCCGTGCTTGATCTCGTGCTTGCCGGGCGTGAGGCCGTGCGTGTTGCGCTCGACGATGAAAAACGACGGGCCGTCCGGCGCCTTGGCCAGGACGGTGTAGAGGTCGGCGATGGAGCCGTTGGAGATGAACTGCTTCACGCCGTTGAGCGAGTAATGCGTGACCTTGCCGTTCTCGTCGACGATCGGCCGCGCCTGCGTCTGCACGTTCTGCACGTTCGAGCCGGCCTCGGGCTCGGTGACGGCGTAGGCGACGATGAGCCCTTCGCCGGCGATGCGCGGCAGCCAGCGCCGCTTCTGCGCCGGCGTGCAGCCGACACGGATCGGATCGGTGCCGAGGGCCACGGCCAGCATGGAGGTCGCCAGGCCGAGGTCGATCTGGGCGAACTCGCAGGAGAGGCGGTAGATGTCGTAGGCGCCGCCGCCCATCCCGCCGTACTCCGCCGGCAGAAACGGCAGATGCAATCCGACCTCCGGGCCGAGCATGGCCCGCACGACGTCGGCGGGACAGGTGTCGTGCTCGTCCCACTCCATGCGCCGCTCGAGCGGCGCGTTGCGGTCGGTGAAGTCCTTGAGCGTGTCGACGATGAGATCGAGATCGCCGGGCTCCAGCCGCGCCAGCGTCGTCGGCATCACGCTCTCCTCGCGATGATGGTCGCGGCGCGATCCTTGGCAATGCGCGCGCCGGTGAGGCAGCCGTCCAGCCGCCGGCGCAGGCGCATGAAGGTGTCGAGGCCGTCGAACTTCGCGCACGGCCCGGCCTTCGCCGGATGCGAGCCGTCGCTTTCGATGACGTCGCTGGCCATGCGCGCACCGCAGGCGATGCCGGGGATCACGCCTTCGAGATCGTCGAGATCGTCGGCGTCGTAGCACGTCGCGCAGCCGTCCGCATCCCAGACGAGGTGGCGGCGATAGCCGAAGACGAGCTCCGCGCACGCGCTGCCGGCGTTGGCCGAGGCGTGCGCGGCGTAGATGTGGCAGAGATGAGCGCGCAGACCGTCGCCGCTGCTGGAGTCGAGCGCGAAACAGCGCGCGGCGAGGAGCGAGGGGAGCACGAGCGCCAGTTCGTCGACCGCGTCTGCCGCTTCGCCGGCGATGAAATGCTTCGTCGTCCAGAGCCAGAGCCGGAGCGCCGTGGCCACGGTGCAGGAGCCGGTCTCCGGCGAGTTCGAGGCGGCCTCGCGCAGCTCGCGGATCCACGCGGGCAGCGAGGCCAGGAACTGCGGCGAGACGACGGTGGCGCGGAGCCGGTCGCGCGCGGCCTCGTCGTCGGGGTCGGCGAGGACGGCCGCGGCCTGGCCGAGGAC
>JBKOUP010000232.1:0-6161 GCA_046723495.1 Acidobacteriota bacterium | reverse complement strand
GGATGCGCGGTGCCTTCCTCGACGCTGGTGTCGTCGATCGAGATCTGGGGCTGGGCGGCGATCGCGGCGGAAGACAACGACAAGAGCAGGGCAAGGAGGAGGGGAGATTTGGGCATGAAGGGGACCGTTCCTTCCGCGGATATTGTACCTTCAAGAACGCGGTGCTAATCCGACCCGGCGCTGCATGTCATTGAAGCGGGGATCGCCGCGAACGTCGTCGAAGCTCGGGGCAACGTTGATGAACACCATAAATTCCGAACGCTCCTCATACGCCTTCTGCAGCCACGGGAATCCGTTTTCCTTATCGCCCACGCCAAAATAGGCATTGGCGATGTAGAACGGCGACACGTAATGCCGTTTGGCGCGGGCGAGGATTTCGTCGAGCGTCTTGCGGGCCTCGGCCGCCCGTCCGGCGCGCGCATAGGAGCGCACGAGATGCGACAGCGTGTCCTCGTTGTCGTCGAGGGCGCGCGCTTTCGCATACTCGGCGAAGGCGTGCTCGAAGTCGCCGCGCTCCGCGTACGTCCAGGCCAGAAACGCGCGCGTCAGCCAGAGATCGGGCGTCGTCCGCACCGACTGCCGCAGCACGCCGATGGCCTCGTCGTAGCGGCGGCCGAAGAAGAGCGCGAAGCCGAGGTTCCACTCGACCTCGGCGGAGAGCGGATCGAGATCGCGGGCCAGGCGGGCCTCGGCCACGCTCTCGTCCACGCGGCCGAGGGCGGTGAAGTACTCGCTGAACGACTGATGCGCGGTGACGTCGTTCGGATTGAGGGCGATGGCCCGGCGGAACTCGCGCTCCGCGCCGGGGAAGTCCCAGTCGTAGCGGAATTTGATCTGCGCCAGCGCCGCGTGCCCCAGGGCCAGCGAGTCGTCGAGCTGCAGCGCCGTCGTCGCCGACGCGCGCGACTTCGCCACCGCGTCCGCCAGCGTCATGTGCACCGACGACTCGCGGTAATACGCCTGCGACAGCCCGGCGTAGGCGAGCGCGTACGTCGGATCGAGGGTGATGGCGTGGTGGAATTCGTCGACGGCCTTGTCGAAGCCCTCGGTGGTGCGCATCCGCGAGAAATAGAGGCCGCGAAGGTAGGCGCGATGGGCCTCGGCGTTTTCGGTGTATCGGCGCGTGAGCTGCTGCCGCTCGCGCGGCGAGAGCCGCAGCGCCAGCGCCGAGGCCAGGCGCTCCGCGATCGCGTCCTCGACGGCGAAGAGACCGGTGAACTTTTCGTCGAGCTCGTCGCCCCACACGGCGCGGCCGTCGCGCACGCTCCAGAGGCGGACCGTGACGCGCACCTGGTCGCCGGTGCGCTGGATCGTGCCATCGAGGACGGAGTCGGCATGCAGCTCGCGGCCGGCGGCGAGGGGGTCGGGCGCGGCGCGGTCGAAGCGGCGGACGACGAGGCCGTGCACGTTGCTGAGGCGCGTGATCAGGACGTCGGCCATGCCGAGGCCGAGGTAGGCGTCGTCTTTCGGACCGAGGGTCTTGAAGGGGAGGACGGCGAGGGAACGGGTGGGAGGCTTGGGCTTCGGCCAGAGGAGGAGGGTCGCGACGAGGGCGATGACGACGGCGGCGGCGAGGGCGATCGCAATCGCAACGCGTCTCGCGCCGGCCGCCCGTCCAGGCTCCTCGCTCACGCTCGGGGTGACAAGGGTCTCGACCTCGGCGACGAAACGGTAGCCGCGCCCCGGCACCGTCCGGATGTACTTGCCCTCGTCGGGCCGCTCGCCGAGGGCCTTGCGGGCGGCGGAGATCTGCTGGCTGAGGTTGTTCTCCTCGACGGCCGTGTCGGGCCAGAGCAGCTGCATCAGCTCGGCCTTTTCGACCACCCGCCCGCGCTCGCGGACCAGCGTCAGCAGCGTATCGAACGTTTTCGGCGTCAGCGCGACGGGCTCGTCGTCGCGGAGGAGCTGCCGCCGCTCCGGATCGATCGTGAAACGGTCGAATTTCAGAAGATTCATCGGTTCTCTAACGACTTTCAGCGGGGTCGCGGCCGATCGTGACGGCGAAATTCAACGTCAGAAAGGATACGAGACCCATGATCACCAGGATTCGCTCCCTCTTCTACATCCTTATTCTTATGTCGTCCGCGGCGCTGGCCGGCGAGCCGCAGAACTTCGTCGGCACCTGGCTCACCACCGTCACCCCGCCGGCCGAGGCGGGCGTGCCGCCGTTTACCCTCCTCCTCACCCTGCACGGCGACGGCACCCTCCTCGCCAGCGGAACGTCGGGCGAGTTCCCGGCCCTCGGCAATCCCTGCCACGGGATTTGGAGCGGCAGCAGCACCACAATCCGGGCGACGTACATCTGCCTCGACTTCGACGGCTCGCTGCAGCAGACCGGGATGGACCGCCTGACCGCCCAGTTCAATCTCGACGACAAGCGGCAGCTTGGCGGGAAGATCGGCCTGACGAACTACGACGTGCTGGGGCAGGAGGTCTTCGACGCCTGCTGCGCGACGGTGACGGGCGAGCGCGTCGAGATCGACGGGGCGAAGACGCTCGATCAAAGTTTGAGGTCGGCGTGGAGGTCGCGGCGATAGCCGTACGCGCGGGCGTGGTGACAGCGCGCACACTTGTCATCGTCGGCGTGATCGATATGATGTCGCCACGTGACCGTCGCCACGCCCGCAACCCACCCCACCGACCGAGGTGCTTCTTCCATGTCGTGGATCGTCAACTTCTACCGCTCCGCCATCGGCAAGAAGGCGGTCATGGCGGTGACCGGCGTCTTTCTGTTCGGCTGGGTCTTCGCGCACATGCTCGGCAACCTCAAGCTTTACCTCGGCGCCGAGCACTTCAACGAATACGCCGCCTGGCTGCGCACCATGGGCGCCCCGGCCGTGCCCCACAGCGTCGGCCTGTGGGTCACGCGCATCTTCATGCTCCTCTGCGTCTACCTGCACATCGACGCCGCCACGAGGCTGACGCTGATGAACCGCGCCGCCCGCCCGCTGGCCTACCGCGAGCGTGACTACGTCATCGCCAACTACGCCTCGCGGACGATGCGCTGGGGCGGCGTGATCATCCTTCTCTTCGTCATCTACCACCTCGCCCACCTCACATGGGGGGTGAAGGCGCTGAACCCGCAATTCGTGGAGAACGATCCGTACCACAACGTCGTGACGGGATTTCGGATCTGGTGGGCCAGCGCGATCTACATCATCGCCAACCTCGCCCTCGGCCTGCACCTCTACCACGGCCTCTGGAGCATGTTCAATTCCGTCGGCCTCAACCACGTGAAGTTCAATCCGTGGAAGCGCATCTTCGCCACGGCGTTCGCGTTGGTCATCACTGTGGCCAACGTCTCGTTCCCGCTGATGGTGCTGGCCAACGTGATCAGGTGAATCGAATGGACCTCGACAGCAAGATTCCTACCGGCCCGCTCGAGAAGAAGTGGGAGTACGCGAAGGCGCACTACAAGCTGGTGAACCCGGCCAACAAGCGCAAGTACGACGTCATCGTGGTCGGCGCGGGGCTGGCTGGCGCCGCGGCCGCGGCCTCGATGGGCGAGCTCGGCTACAACGTGAAGTGCTTCGTCTACCACGACTCGCCGCGGCGCGCGCACTCCATCGCCGCGCAGGGCGGCATCAACGCGGCGAAGAATTACCAGAACGACGGCGACAGCGTCTTCCGCCTCTTCTACGACACGATCAAAGGCGGCGACTACCGCTCCCGCGAGGCCAACGTCCATCGCCTGGCCGAGGTGAGCGTCGACATCATCGATCAATGCGTCGCCCAGGGCGTCCCCTTCGCCCGCGAGTACGGCGGCCTCCTCGAGAACCGCTCCTTCGGCGGCGTGCAGGTGTCGCGCACGTTCTACGCGCGCGGCCAGACCGGGCAGCAGCTCCTCCTCGGCGCCTTCCAGGCCTTGGAGCGGCAGATCGCTCTCGGCACGGTGACGATGTACCCGCGCCACGAGATGCTCGACGTCGTCCTCGTCGACGGGCAGGCCAAGGGCATCGTCACCCGCAACATGGTCACCGGCGCGATCGACGCCCACGCCGGCGACGCCGTCGTCCTCGCCACCGGCGGCTACGTCAACGTCTTCTACCTGTCGACGAACGCGAAGGCCTCGAACGCCACGGCCATCTGGCGCGCCTACAAGCGCGGCGCATACTTCGCGAATCCCTGCTACACGCAGATCCATCCGACGTGCATCCCGCAGTCGGGCGATTACCAGTCGAAGCTGACGCTGATGTCGGAGTCGCTGCGCAACGACGGCCGCATCTGGGTGCCGAAGCAGCCGGGCGACAAACGCAATCCGAAGGAGATTCCCGAGGACGAGCGCGACTACTACCTCGAGCGCAAGTATCCGAGCTTCGGCAATCTCGCCCCGCGCGACATCGCCTCGCGCGCGGCCAAGGAAGTGTGCGACGAGGGGAAGGGCGTCGGCGCCAGCGGCCGCGGCGTCTACCTCGACTTCGCCGACGCCATCAAGCGCCTCGGCAAGAAGACGATCGAGGAGCGCTACGGCAACCTCTTCGAGATGTACCACGACATCACCGCCGAGGACCCGTACGACGTGCCGATGCGGATCTATCCCGCCCCGCACTACGTGATGGGCGGGCTGTGGGTCGACTACAACCTGATGTCGACGGTGCCGGGCCTCTACGTCGGCGGCGAGGCGAATTTCTCCGACCACGGCGCGAACCGCCTCGGCGCCAGCGCGCTGATGCAGGGGCTGGCCGACGGCTACTTCGTCCTGCCGGTGACGATCGGCGACTACCTCGCCGCGCAGCTCGGCAAGAAGGTGTCGGCGGACCGCCCCGAGTTCCAGCAGACGAAGGACGAGGTGGCCGCGCGCGTCACCCAGCTCCTCGGCGCGAACGGCACGCGCAGCGTCGACTCGTTCCACAAAGAGCTCGGCGCGATCATGTGGGAGTACTGCGGGATGGCTCGCACTGCCGAGGGCTTGAAGAAGGCCATCGGCATGATCCGCGACCTGCGCGCGCAGTTCTGGAAGAACGTCCGCGTCCTCGGCAACGGCGACGAGCCGAACCAGGCGCTGGAAAAGGCCGGCCGCGTGGCCGACTTCTTCGAGCTCGCGGAGCTGATGTGCATCGACGCCCTGCAACGCAATGAATCGTGCGGAGGCCACTTCCGCGTCGAGTACCAGACCGCCGACGGCGAAGCGAAGCGCAACGACGACGACTACCTCTACGTCTCCGCCTGGGAGTTCCGCGGCGACGACGCCGAGCCGGCCCTGCACAAGGAGCCGCTGGTGTACGAGGAAGTGAAGCTGGCCACGAGGAGCTACAAATGATCGCGGAGGGGACAGGGCACAGGGGACAGGGGACAGGTGATGCCCTCGCGACGACCACTACCTGTCCCCTGTCCCCTGTGCCCCGTCCCCTTGTTCCGAGGAGAATCGCATGGACCTAACCCTCCACGTCTGGCGTCAGAAGTCGCGCGACGACGCGGGCGCATTCGCCACGTACAAGGCCGCGGGGATCTCGCCCGACGCCTCCTTCCTGGAGATGCTCGACATCGTCAACGAGGAGCTCATCGAGAAGGGCCAGGAGGCCATCCACTTCGAGCACGACTGCCGCGAGGGCATCTGCGGTTCGTGCGGGGTCATGATCAACGGCGTGGCCCACGGCCCGATCGGCGGCACGGCCACCTGCCAGCTGCACATGCGCCACTTCAAGGACGGCGACGAGATCTGGGTCGAGCCGTGGCGCGCGCGGGCCTTTCCGATCATCAAGGACCTCATCGTCGACCGCAGCCCGCTCGACAAGATCATCCAGGCCGGCGGCTTCATCAGCGTCAACACTGGCAGCGCCCCCGAGGCCAACAGCGTGCCGATCGCGAAGATGACCGTGGAGACGTCGATGGACGCGGCCGCGTGCATCGAATGCGGCGCGTGCGTGGCCCAGTGCCCGAACGGCGCGGCCCAGCTCTTCACCGCCGCGAAGGTCGCCCACCTCGGCCTGCTCCCGCAGGGGCAGCCGGAGCGCTACGACCGCGTGCTGAACATGGTCACGATGATGGAAGAGTACTTCGGCAGCTGCACGATGTTCCGCGAGTGCGAGGCCGTCTGCCCGAAGGAGATCTCCACCGACTTCATCGCCCGCATGAACCGCGACTACATCGCCGCGCGCTTCCGGAACCGCAAAGCCGCCGGCGAGTGAATCCGGGCGCGCGATCAGCGCGTACCATGAGCG